>NZ_JBFUFQ010000046.1:0-32544 GCF_056403355.1 Rhizobacter sp. P2_H3
GATAGACGAAACCGAGGTGTCGGTTGCGCCACACGCCCTGCTCCGCCGCGTTCATGTGCGAGAAATCGCGGCCCTTCAGCTGCACCGCGCCGCTGGTGGGCGCTTCGAGCCCGCCCATCAGGTGCAGCAGCGTGCTCTTGCCCGAGCCCGACGCGCCGACCACCGCCACCGTCTCGCCGGCGCGCACGCTCAGCGCCACGCCCTGCAGCACGTGCACGTCGAGCCCGCCTTCGCTGAAGCGCTTGTGCAGCGCCTGCGCATCGATCACCAGCTCGCGTGCGTCACTCATAGCGCAGCGCCTCCGCCGGTTGCACGCGGCTCGCGCGCCAGCTCGGGTAGAGCGTCGCAACGAACGACAGCACGAGCGAGATCAGCGTGATCGGCACGATGTCGGCGGCCTGCGGGTCGCTCGGCATGCGGCTGATCAGGTAGATGCTCGACGGCAGGAAGCTGGTGCGCAGCAGGTGCTCGATGAACGGCACGATCACGTCGATGTTCAGCGCGATCAACAGCCCGAAGCCGACGCCCGACAGCGTGCCGATGATGCCGGAGGCCGCGCCCTGCACCATGAAGATGCCCATGATCGAGCGCGGGCTCGCGCCCAGCGTGCGCAGGATCGCGATGTCGGCCTGCTTGTCGGTGACGGTCATCACGAGGGTCGAGACGAGGTTGAAGGCGGCCACCGCGACGATCAGCGTCAGGATGATGAACATCAGCCGCTTCTCGAGCTGCACCGCGGAGAACCAGTTGCGGTTGGTGCGCGTCCAGTCGCTGACGATGAACTGCGGGCCGAAGGCCTGCGACAGCTGCTCGGCGACATCGCGCGCCTGGAACAGATCCTTCAGGCGCAGCTGCACGCCGGTCGGGCCGTCGGTGCGGAACAGCTTGGCGGCATCGTCGACGTGGATCATCGCGAGGCCGCTGTCGTACTCGTAGTGGCCGGCGTTGAAGGTGCCGACCACCGTCATCTGCTTGAGCCGCGGCACCACGCCGGCCGGCGTGACCTGCCCGCCGGGCGCGACGATCGTGATCTTGTCGCCCTCGTGCACGCCGAGCGAACGCGCGAGCTCGATGCCGAGCACGATGCCCCATTCGCCGGGCACGAGCTTCGACAGCGTCTTGTCCTTGATCTCCGCGGCGAGATCGGTGACGGTGGCCTCGTCGTCCGGCGAGATGCCACGGACGATCGCGCCACGCATGTCGTCGCCGCGCGCGATCAGCGCCTGCGCGGCGATGAACGGCGCGGCACCGATCACCTGCGGGTTCCCGCGCGCCTGCTTCGCGGTGAGGTGCCAGTCGGGCAGCGCCTGGCCCTGGCCGTCCATCACCTCGACGTGGGCGACGACCGACAGCATGCGGTCGCGCACTTCCTTCTGGAAGCCGTTCATCACCGACAGCACGATGATCAGCGCCGCGACGCCGAGCGCGATGCCGAGCATCGAGACGCCGGAGATGAAGGAGATGAAGCCGTTGCGACGGCCGGTGCGACCGGCGCGCGTGTAGCGCACGCCGATCTGTAATTCGTAGGGCCAGTTCATAGGTGCGCGGATGCTACCCGGAATGCCCTCCGGATCGCGCCGCTCACAGGCGTTCGATGCGGGCGAAGGCGCTGTGGTTGTGGATCGACTCGAAGTTCTCGACGTCGACCGCGTAGCGTCCGATGCGCTTGTCCCCGTTCAGCCCGAGCGCCACGTCGCGCACCAGGTCCTCGACGAACTTCGGGTTCTCGTAGGCATGCTCGGTGACCCACTTCTCGTCCGCGCGCTTGAGCATCGGCCAGATCTCGCTCGACGCCGCGTTCTCGGCGAAGCGCACCAGCTCGCCCCAAGGCACGTCCTGCAGCAGTTCGGCACGGATCGTCACGTGCGAGCGCTGGTTGTGCGCGCCGTAGTCGGAGATCTCCTTCGAGCACGGGCACAGCGATTTCACCGGCACCAGCACCTGCGACCACACGACCGGCTTGCCGTCGCGCATCTCGGCGACCCAGCTGCCCTGGTAGTCGAGCAGGCTCTCGACGCCCGACACCGGCGCGCGCTTGCGGATGAAGAACGGGAACTTCACCTCGATGCGGCCGTGCGTCGCGTGCAGCTTCTCGAGCATCTCGGCGAAGCGCGCCTTCAGGCCATCGGCGTCCAGCGGTTCGTGCAGCGCATCGAGCCACGCGACGAAGCGCGACATGTGCGTGCCCTTCTGCTCGGCCGGCAGCGCCACGTCGAGCTCCCACTGGCCGATCGTCGGCTGCGCGGTCTTGCCGAATTTCAGCTGCAGCGGATAGCGCACATCCTTCACGCCGACGCGCTGGATCGCCAGGTGGCGCTCGTCGCGCTCGCTCTGCGTGTCGGGAATGTGCAGCGCGTCTTTCAAATTCGTCATGTGATTCATGTCGGACTTCTATCTGTCAACGGCCTGAAGGATGACAGGAATCAATGCGCCCCATGCGCAAAAGGGCTTGAAGACGCCGTTCAAACGGGCTCAGCGATGGGTGGCAGCCGGCCGGACCAGCGCCGGGCGCGCGCCGAAGCGCTTCAGGATCGACTGCTCGATGCCCGCCGCGTCCAGCCCGCAGGCCGCCAGCAGCTTGGCCGGATCGCCATGCTCGACGAAGACATCGGGCAGGCCCAGCTGCAGCACCGGGATCTCGATGCGCTCGGCCTGCAGGGCCTCGAGCACCGCGCTGCCGGCGCCGCCCATCAGGCAGCCCTCTTCGACCGTGACGATCGCATCGTGCGTGCGTGCGAGCTCGGCCACCAGCGCGACATCGAGCGGCTTCACGTAGCGCATGTTGGCCACCGTCGCGCCCAGTGCCTCGCCGGCGGCCAGCGCCGGATACAGCAAGGTGCCGAAGGCGAGGATCGCGATGCGCTCGCCGCGGCGGCGCACTTCACCCTTGCCCCAGGGCAGCGAGCTCAGTTCGGGATCGATCGCGATGCCCGCGCCGGCGCCGCGCGGGTAGCGCACCGCGACCGGGTGATCCTGCTCGAACGCGGTGGTGAGCAGCTGGCGGCATTCGCGCTCGTCGGCCGGTGCCAGCACGCTCATGTTCGGCACGCAGCGCAGGAACGCGATGTCGTAGGCGCCGGCATGCGTCGCGCCGTCGCCGCCGACCAGGCCGGCGCGATCGAGCGCGAACACCACCGGCAGGTTCTGGATCGCCACGTCGTGCAGCAATTGGTCGTACGCGCGCTGCAGGAAGGTGGAATAGATCGCGACCACYGGCTTCAGCCCTTCGCAGGCCAGGCCGGCGGCGAACGTCACCGCATGCTGTTCGGCGATGCCGACGTCGTGGTAGCGCTCGGGGAAGCGCTTCTCGAACTCGACCATGCCCGAGCCTTCGCGCATCGCCGGCGTGATGCCGATCAGGCGCTTGTCCTTCTCGGCCATGTCGCACAGCCACTGGCCGAAGATGTTCGTGAAGGTGGGCTTGCTCGGCTTGGCCTTCGGGAATCCCTCGGCCGGGTCGAACTTGCCCGACGCCGCGTGGTACTTGACCGGATCGGCCTCGGCCAGCTTGTAGCCGTAGCCCTTCTTCGTGACGACGTGCAGGAACTGCGGGCCCGGGCGGTCGCGCAGGTTCTCGAGCGTCGGGACCAGCGAATCGAGGTCGTGGCCGTCGATCGGGCCGACGTAGGTGAAGCCGAACTCCTCGAAGATCGTGCCGGGCACGACCATGCCCTTCGCATGCTCCTCGAAGCGGCGCGCCAGCTCGAACAGCGGCGGCGCGTTCTTCAGCACCGATTTCGCGCCCTCGCGCGCGGCGGCGTAGAACTTGCCGCTCATCAGCCGCGCGAGGTACTTGTTCAGCGCGCCGACCGGCGGCGAGATCGACATGTCGTTGTCGTTCAGCACCACCAGCATGTTGGCCTGCGACACGCCGGCGTTGTTCAGCGCCTCGAAGGCCATGCCGGCGGTCATCGCGCCGTCGCCGATGATCGCGACCGAGCGGCGCTCCTCGCCCTTCAGCTTGGCGGCCATCGCCATGCCGAGCGCGGCCGAGATGGAGGTCGACGAGTGCGCGGTGCCGAAGGTGTCGTACTCGCTCTCGTCGCGCCGCGGAAAGCCCGACAGCCCGCCCGCCTGGCGCAGCGTGGGCATGCGCTCGCGCCGGCCGGTGACGATCTTGTGCGGGTAGGTCTGGTGGCCCACGTCCCACACCAGCCGGTCGTGCGGCGTGTTGAACACATGGTGCAGCGCGACGGTGAGCTCCACCGTGCCCAGGTTGGACGACAGGTGCCCGCCGGTCTCGGCGACGCTGTGCAGCAGGAAGTCGCGCAACTCGCTCGACAGCTGCTTGAGCTCGAGGCGCGACAGCCGGCGGATGTCGGCCGGGCTCTGGATGGTGTGCAGCAGGGTGTGGTTCATCGGCGGCTCAGGAATCACGTTCGACCACTTTGTCGGCCAGCATGCCCAGCAGGCCGGTGCTCGGGAGGCCGCTGCGCACCAGCGCCGCATGGGCCTGGTCGCGCAGCTGCGCGGCATGCCGGCGCGCGGGCTCCAGGCCCAGCACGCTGACGTAGGTCGGCTTGTTGTTGTCCATGTCCTTGCCGGCGGTCTTGCCGAGGGTTTCGGAGGCCTGCGTCACGTCGAGGATGTCGTCGACCACCTGGAAAGCGAGGCCCAGGGCGTCACCATACTCCGCCAGCGCCTGCCAGGCCACCGGATTCGTGCGCCCGCAGGCCGCGCCCATCAGCACGCTGGCCTGCAGCAGGGCGCCGGTCTTGCGGTGGTGCATGTCGCGCAGCGTGCGCTCGTCGAGCGTGGCGCCGATGCTGGCGAGGTCGATCGCCTGGCCGCCGGCCATCCCGGCGTGGCCGGCCGAGCGCGCCAGCAGCGAACACAGGCGGGCCTGCAGCGCCGGCTCGACGCCCGCGTCGGGCGTCAGCACCTCGAAGGCCAGCGCCTGCATCGCGTCGCCCGCCAGCATCGCCTGCGCCTCGCCGTATTGAACGTGCACCGTCGGCTTGCCGCGGCGCAGCACGTCGTTGTCCATGCAAGGCATGTCGTCGTGGATCAGCGAGTAGGCGTGGATCAGCTCCACCGCACAGGCGGCCCGCAACGCGGCCTCGCACTGGCCGTCGACCGCCCGGGCCGCCGCCAGCACCAGCAGCGGACGCAGCCGCTTGCCGCCGTCGAGCACGCCGTAGCGCATCGTCTGGCCGAGTCCGGCCGGTGCCTCGGCGGGCACCCAGCGCGACAGCGCGGCCTCGACCGATTCCAGCTCGGCGCGCGCCCATTCATCAAATTCGATCAAGCTCATCCCCCGGACCACGGCTTCAGTTGGCCTTCTTCGAGCACCTGCACCTGCTGCTCGACGGCGCTGAGGCGCTCGCGGCAGTAATTGAGCAGATCCGCCCCCCTCTTGTAGCTTTCAAGCAGCTTCTCCAGCGGAAGCTGCCCGCCCTCCATCGCGACGACCAGCCGCTCGAGCTCGGACAGGGCATCTTCATAGCTGGCAGGCGCCGGCGCAGTTGCCGTGCTCGGCACCTCGGTCAGCGCTGCGGCGTCGGCCGTGGCGGAAGGGGTCTTTGGCATGTCATGACACAAAAACAAGCATTGTAGTCAGCCCCTCCCCTGCGATCAGGGCTCCCACGGACGCTTTCGTGGCGTCATCCCCCCAAATGGGGACGTGCGTGCGGCACGGCAGCTACAATCCCGCCCTCGCTGGTTCCAACGCGCCGTGCGCAGCGAGACCTCCCACCCCCGGCAGCGCCCCGTGGTGGCACGTTCACATCGGTTATAGGAGACCCTCGGGATCATGTCCGACCTGAGCCTCGCCCTTCCAGCTCTCGAGCGCCAAAACACCCAACTCCCCGTCTCCGCGTACTTCGACGACGACCTCCATCGCCGCGAGATGGAGCTCATCTTCCAGCATGGGCCCCGCTACCTGGGGCACGAACTCGCGGTTCCCGACATCGGTGACCACTACGCCCTGCCCCAGGAGGGCGAGGGCCGCGCACTGGTGCGCACCGCGCACGGGATCGAGCTCGTCTCCAACGTCTGCCGGCACCGCCAGGCGGTGATGCTGCGCGGGCGCGGCAACACCGGCAGCCACATCGTGTGCCCGCTGCACCGCTGGACCTACGACCTGAAGGGCCAGCTGATCGGTGCGCCGCACTTCCCGGCCGACCCCTGCCTGCACCTGAACCGCTACAAGACGCAGACCTGGAACGGCATGGTCTTCGAGGCCAACGGCCGCGACGTGACCGCCGACCTGGCCGCGCTCGGCCCGCGCGCCGACCTGGATTTCAGCGGCTACGTGCTCGACCGCGTGCACATGCACGAGTGCGACTACAACTGGAAGACCTTCATCGAGGTCTACCTGGAGGACTACCACGTCGGCCCGTTCCACCCGGGGCTGAGCCAGTTCGTCAGCTGCGACGACCTGGCCTGGGAGTTCGGCCGCCACCATTCGGTGCAGACGGTCGGCCCGAAGAACGCGCTCGCGAAGGCCGGCTCCGACACCTACCGCAAGTGGCACGACGCGGTGCTGGCGTTCCGCAGCGGCCGCTTCGACAACCCGGTGCCGGCGCACGGCGCGATCTGGCTCACCTACTACCCGAACGTGATGGTCGAGTGGTATCCGCACGTGCTGGTGGTGTCGACGCTGTACCCGAAGGGGCCGCAGAAGACGCTGAACGTCGTCGAGTTCTTCTACCCGGAAGAGATCGTGGCCTTCGAGCGCGAGTTCGTCGACGCGAACCAGGCGGCCTACCTCGAGACCTGCGTCGAGGATGACGAGATCGCGCTGCGCATGGATGCCGGCCGGCGCGCGCTGCACGAGCGCGGCGACAACGAGGTCGGCCCCTACCAGACGCCGATGGAAGACGGCATGGAGGAGTTCCATGCCTGGTACCGCAAGGCGATGAAATTGGCCGTCTGACGCGGGGCCTTGCGCGCCGGGCGAGAATCGCCCGATGCGCTCCGCCCCCGTCCTGATGATCCTCGCGTCGTTCCTGTTCGCCAGCATGGGGGTGTGCGTGAAGCTCGCCTCCGCCTACTACCCGCCGGGCGAGATCGTCTTCTACCGCGGCCTGACCGGCACGCTGCTGCTGGCGGCGCTCACGCGCTGGCGCGGCGGCACGCTGCGCACCAACGTGCCCTCGATGCACTTCTGGCGCAGCCTGACCGGCGTGTCGGCACTGTGCCTGTGGTTCTACTCGATCAGCAACCTGCCGCTGGCCACGTCGATGACGCTGAACTACATGTCGTCGGTGTGGATGACGCTGTTCCTGATCGGCGGCGCCGCGGTGCTGGGCACCGCCCGCGTCGACGGCCGGCTGATCGCGACGGTGCTGACCGGCTTCATCGGCGTCGGGCTGATCCTGCGCCCGACGATCGCCGAGAACCAGCTGTGGCACGGGCTGATCGGGCTGCTGTCGGGCGTGGTCTCGGCCACCGCCTACCTGCAGGTCTCGGCGCTCGGCAAGGCGGGCGAGCCCGAGTCGCGCATCGTCTTCTACTTCTCGCTCGGCGGCGTGCTGGCCGGCGCGCTCAGCATGCTGTGGACCGGCATGCACGCCCACACCTGGATCGGCGCCGCGCTGCTGCTGGCCGTCGGGCTGCTCGCGACCTCGGCGCAACTGCTGATGACGCGCGCCTACAGCACCGGCAAGACGCTGGTGAATGCGAGCCTGCAGTACCTGGGCATCGCGTTCTCGTTCGCGTACGGCGTGCTGGTCTTCAGCGACCCGGTGACCTGGATGGCGCTGGCCGGCATGGTGCTGATCGTCGGCGCCGGGCTCGCCGCGACGCGGCTGCGCCAGGAATCCCCGCCGCAGCGCGACATCTCCGTCCTGCCCGAAAGCTGAAAGGCCTCCCGATGATCCGACCGCCGCTGATCTCCGCCGCCGAACTGCAACAGGCGCTCGCGCCATCGCAGACGCCGCCGCTGGTGCTCGACTGCAGCTTCGACCTCGCCGATGCGGCGGCGGGCGAGCGCAGCTACCGCGAAGGCCACATTCCCGGCGCGCTGTACGTGAACCTGAACGAGGACCTGTCCGGCCCCAAGACCGGCCGCAACGGCCGCCACCCGCTCGCCGAGCGCGCCGACTACGCGCGCTGGATGGGCCGGGTCGGCATCGTGCCGGGGCGCGAGGTCGTCGTGTACGACCGGCAGGCCGCGATGTACGCGGTGCGCGCCTGGTGGGTGCTGCTGTGGATGGGCCACCGGCAGGTGCGCGTGCTCGATGGCGGGCTCGCCGCGTGGCAGGCCGCCGGCGGAGCGCTGTCGCCGCAGATCGTGCAGCCGGTGCCGGCCGCGCCGTACCCGGATGCGGCGCCGCAGCGGCCGACCATCGACGCGCAGCAGCTGCAGCAGCGCCTGGACGACGTGCTGGTGCTGGACGCCCGTGCGCCGGAGCGCTACCACGGCGAGGTCGAGCCGATCGATGCGGTGGCCGGCCACATCCCCGGCGCGAAGAACCGCTTCTTCAAGGACAACCTGCAGGCAGACGGCCGTTTCAAGCCGGCCGAGCAGTTGCGCGCCGAGTTCGCCGCGGCACTCGGCGGCCGCGCGCCCACCGAGGTCGTGAACCAGTGCGGCTCGGGCGTGACCGCCTGCCACAACCTGCTGGCGATGGAAATCGCCGGCCTGCACGGCGCGGCGCTGTACCCGGGCTCGTGGAGCGAATGGTCATCCGACAGTAGCCGCCCGATGGAGAAATCTCCCCGCTCGTGAGCGGGGTTTGACCGTCATCAAGCTGCGGACTACCGTGCGGGGAACACTGGAGGCGCCAGACGGTCCCACGAGAGTTCCCACTGCAAGGAGATGACCATGTTCCATCGCATCCTGGTCCCGACCGACGGTTCGGACATCACGAAGAAGGCGACTGACACGGCCATTGCGCTGGCCAAGTCGGTCAACGCGCGGGTCTACACGGTGAGTGTCAAGGAGCCGTTCCCGTACAGCGCGATCTCGGAGATGCAGCCGACGCCGCCGCAGGAGTTCTTCGACGCACAGGAACGCATCGCGTCATCGCGGGTCAAGGCGGTGCGCGACGACTGCGTCGCGGTGGGCGTGCCCTGCGAGGCGCACACGCTGGAGGCGCTGCACCCCTGGGAAGCGATCATCGACCACGCCCGCCGCCAGGAGTGCGACCTGATCGTGATGGCCTCGCACGGCCGGCGCGGTGTCAGCGCGCTGCTGCTGGGCAGCGAGACGCAGAAGGTGCTGACGCACAGCAAGGTACCGGTGCTGGTCGTCCGCTAGTCAGTGATGATGGGCGTGGCTGGCGACGAAGATCACGATCGCCAGGCCCACGCCCAGCCACGCCAGCTGGGCCGCGGTGTCCTTCGCCGACAGCCGGTGCTGCAACTGCGGGATCAGGTCGGCCACCGCCACGTAGATGAAGCTGCTCGACGCGACCACCAGCAGGTACGGGAACAGCGCTTCCCACGGCCCGACCACCACGTAGCCGACCACGCCGCCGACCACCGCGGCCATGCCCGACATCGCGTTGTAGAGCAGCGCCTTGCGGCGTGACAGCCCGGCATTCAGCAGCACGATGTAGTCGCCGACTTCCTGCGGGATCTCGTGCGCGATGATCGCCAGCGCCGTGAACATGCCCAGCCGCGTGTCGGTCAGGAAGGCGGCCGCGATGATGATGCCGTCGCAGAAGTTGTGGATGCTGTCGCCGAGCAGCACCGTCCAGCCACCGCGGCCGGCCTGGTGCTTGTCGAACCCGTGGTGGTGGTGGTGCTCGTCGCCTTCATGGTGATGGCCGTGGCGGTACAGCTCCGCCTTCTCGAGCAGGAAGAAGAACAGCAACCCGGCCAGCAGCGTCATGAACAGGCTCTGCGGGCTGGCCTTGCTCTCGAAGGCCTCGGGCAGGATGTTCAGCAGCGCAGTGCCCAGCAGCACGCCGGCCGACAGGCTCACCAGGTGGTGGACGATGCGGCCCAGCACGTTGACCGTCAGGCTGGCAGCGAGCAGCACCGACAGCAGCCCGCCGGCAAAGGTCGCGAGCACGATGTAGAGAAGGGTCATGGGACTCGATCAAACACTCGATCAAACAAAAGCCGCGCGATGTGCGCGGCTTGGGCAAAAGCAGACAGGGCCGTTCAGGCCACGCCGTGCGCCTTGAACCAGTCGAGGCAGCGCCGCCAGCCGTCCTGGGCGGCCTCGGGGCGGTAGCTCGGCCGGTAGTCGGCGTGGAACGCGTGCGGCGCGTCGGGGTAGAGCACGATCTCGGAGGCCCGGGCTGCGGCATTGCCCGCGTCCAAGGCTGATTTCATCTTATCAACCGTGTCAAGCGGGATGCTGGTGTCGGCCGCCCCGTACAGGCCGAGCACCGGGCCGTGCAGCCGGCCGGCGATGTCGACCGGGCGGCGCGGCTGCAGCTCGGTGGCCGGCGTCGCGAGCTTGCCGTACCACGCGACGCCCGCCTTCACCGCCGCGTTGTGCGCATCGAACAGCCAGGTGACGCGCCCGCCCCAGCAGAAGCCGGTGACGCCCAGCCGCGACACGTCGCCGCCCTGCGTCGCGGCCCAGCTGACGGTGGCGTCCAGGTCGTTCAGCACCTGCGCATCGGGCACCTGGCTGATCAGCTCGGAGTGCAGCAGCGCGACATCGGTGTAGGCCTTCGCGTCGCCCTGGCGCACGAACAGCTCGGGCGCGATCGCGAGGTAGCCCTGCTTCGCGAAGCGCCGCGCCACGTCGGCAATGTGCTCGTGCACGCCGAAGATCTCGCTGACCACGACGATCACCGGCAGCCCGGTGCCGCCGGCCGGCATCGCGCAGTACGCGGGCATCGAGAACCCGCCGACCGGGATCTCCACCGGCCCGGCGGCCAGGCCGTGGGCATCGGTGGCGATGGCGTGGGCGGTGATCGGCTGCACCGATGCGGCATAGCCCTGGCCTGCGGTGATGAGCATGGCGATCCCCCTGGACGATGCGTGTGAGTGGGCGCGATTCTATTTTCTCGATGCAGTCCCTGGCCGCGACGAGGTCTGCGAGCAAACCAAGTGAGAATCGCGCGATGACCAGCCGATTCCCCGACCACCTTGCGGCCATCGACATGGGCTCGAACAGTTTCCGCCTGGAGATCGGCGAACTCAGCCCCGGCCGCTACAAGCGCATCGATTACCTGAAGGAGACCGTTCGCCTCGGCGCCGGCCTCGACAAGTCGGGCCTGCTGACCGAAGACGCGACGCTGCGCGGCCTGGCCTGCCTGGGCCGCTTCGCGCAGCGCCTGCGCGGCTATGCGCCGGACCAGGTGCGCGCGGTGGCGACGCAGACGCTGCGCGAGGCGCGCAACCGCGATGCCTTCCTGCTGCGCGCCCAGGAGGTGCTGGGCCATCCGATCGAGGTGATCTCCGGCCGCGAGGAAGCGCGGCTGATCTATGCCGGCGTCGCCCGGTTGCAGCCGTCGGACGAGCCGCGGCTGGTGATCGACATCGGCGGGCGCTCGACCGAGATGATCCTCGGCCAGGGCCGCACACCGCTGCGCGCCGAGTCGTTCCAGGTCGGCAGCGTCAGCCTGTCGATGCGCTACTTCGCCGACGGGCGCTTCAGCGAGGCCGCGTTCCGCGCCGCGCAGGTGGCCGCCGGCGCCGAGCTCGAAGAAGCGCTGTCGCCGTTCGCGCCGCAGCACTGGCGCGAGGCGCTGGGCTCGTCGGGCACGGCCGGCGCGGTGTCGCAGCTGCTGCAGGCGAGCGGCATCACCGACGGCGCGATCACGCCCGACGGCCTGCGCTGGTGCATCGAGCAGTGTCTGAAGGCCGGCCGCATCGACAAGCTGAGCCTGCCCGGGCTGAAGGAAGACCGCCGCGCGGTGATCGCCGGCGGCCTGGCGATCCTGTACACGCTCGCGACGCACTTCGGCATCCAGCTGCTGCAGCCGGCGCGCGGCGCGCTGCGCCAGGGCGTGATCTTCGACCTGGACGAGCGGCTGCATGCCGAATCGCGCGACCGCGAGGGTCACGACATGCGCGATGCCTCGGTGGTGGAGATGCAGCGGCGCTTCGAGGTCGACACCACGCAGGCCTGGCGCGTCGCGAGCGTGGCCGATGCGCTGCATGCGAGCGTGGCGCCCGAGCGCAGCCCGATCCAGGCGCGCGAGCTGCGCTGGGCCTGTGCGCTGCACGAGATGGGCATGATGATCTCGCACCACGACCACCACCGGCACAGCGCCTACGTGCTGGGCAATGTCGATGCGGCGGGCTTCTCGCAATCGCAGCAGCGCCGGCTCGCGGAGCTGGTGCTGGCGCAGCGCGGCGGCCTGCGCAAGGTGGAGCCGCAGCTCGCGAACACCGATTTCGCGGCGCAGGCGCTGTGCCTGCGGCTCGCGATCATCAAGTGCCATGCGCGCGGCCCGGTCGACCCGACCGCGCTGCAGCTGCAGCTGAGCGGCCGGCAGGCCACGCTCGGCTTCAGCGAGGGCTGGGCGCAGACGCACCCGCGCACGCTGTTCCTGCTGAACGAGGAAGTGGAGGCGTGGCAGCGCAGCAACCTGTTGAAGCTGGCGCTGAAGCCGAAGTGATACGCCGGAGTGAACCTGGAGTACAGCCGTGATCAAGACGATCAAGATAAACGGATTCAAGTCCATTCATGACCTCGGCGACAGCGGTCTCGAACTGGGGACCGTCAACTGCTTCATCGGCGCGAACGGGGTCGGCAAGAGCAACATCCTGGAGGCCATCGGTGTCCTCGGTGCGGCCGCGAACGGGACGGTGGATGACGAGGCCTTGTTGCGGCGCGGGGTTCGTGCCGGGCTGCCGCGGCTCTACAAGAGTTCATTTCGCGGCACGCCGGCGCAGCCGCACATCGGCATCGAAGCCGTGTCGGACCAGGGCGCGATGTACCGCGTGTCGCTGCTGAATCCGCTGGAGTCTCCCGAGCCGGCCTGGACGTTCAAGACCGAGCGACTGGAGCAAGACGGGGAAGTCATCGTTTCCGACGGCGTGCGCAACAAGCGCAACCTCAATCCCAAATCGGGGTTGGCGGCACTTCGAATGGTGGACCTGGAGCCTGCCGGGGCCGCAGCTGGTCTGCTTGCCGAGCTTCAGCAGTACGCCATCTACTGCCCGAATACGCCAACGCTGCGAGGGATGGCACCTGATCAACAGACCCGCGAGCCGGTTGGCCTGTCGGGGGGGCGCCTCGCGGAAGCCATCGACGACCTGAGGCAATCGGCACTGGCGGACGAATCCGGGCTGCTGGACGATCTGTTGGGCATGCTGGACTGGGCTTCCGACGTGAGCACCACGCGCAGCACGCAGACATTGCTGTCGCCCTCGGTGCCACGAGCACAGACGGTACTGAAGTTCACCGACCGCTACATGGCTGCAAGCCGCAATGAACTGACAGCCTACGACGCCAGCGAAGGGGCGCTGTATGTCTTGTACTGCGCCGCGTTGTGTCTGGCAGAGCGGGGACCGTCCGTGCTCGCCATCGACAACCTGGATCAGGCGCTGAACCCGCGACTCGTCAAGGCCCTGGTGCAGCGGCTGCACGGCTGGCTGACTCGGCGAGGGTCGCCGCCGCGGCAGCTCTTGTTCACCGCGCACAACCCTGCAGTGCTGGATGGCCTGGATCTCTCCAACGAGAACGTCCGCTTGTTCGCGGTGGGCCGCAACAACCTGGGGCATACCAGCGTGCATCGCATCGAGATGACGCCCGAGCTGGCTGCGCTGAACCAGCAATATCCGCTGTCGCGGCTGTGGCCTATGGGACACCTCGGGGCGGTGCCGGATGTCTGACCTGCGCATCGCGTTGGTGGCGGAAGGCTCGCTGACCGAAAGAGAAATCCTGAAGGCAGCACTGCAGGCCGTTCTGAGTCCGCGCACATTCGAGCTGGTTCAGTTGCAGCCTGAATCGACCCTGCCCAAGCTGGGTGGTGGGTGGGGCGGTGTGCTGAAGTGGTGCAAGGACGTGGCAACTCGACACGCTGGCCCGTTGAACACCGATCCGACATTGAAGAGTTTCGATGCGGTGGTGTTGCACCTGGACGCCGATGTCGCCGGTTTTTCATATGCCGATATGGGGATGGCACCGGCCGACATTGAAGCGCACGGTTGGAAGCCACTGCCTTGCGACAACCCCTGCCCGCCTGCGGCCGCCGCGGCGAGCGCGCTGCATGCCGTGCTGCTGAGCTGGCTCCATCCCGCACAGCCGGGGCTGAACGGCATCGTGTGCCTGCCGGCGATGAGCACCGATGCGTGGGTTGCCGCAGCGACCTTGCCGGCTGGTCATGCGTTGCTGGAGGCAGTCGAATGCCGGGTAGACATCGGGGCACGTCTTCGGCAATTGCCACTCGCGTACCGCTTCCGCAAATCGCGTCCGGATGTGCTGCGTGCAGCGCCGCAGGTCACGGCGAATTGGGCGCAGGTGGCGGAACGCTGCTCGCGAGCGAGACAGTTCGCGAACGACACACTCACGGTCCTCGGCGTTCATTGATCACCCGAAGCGCCCCTGCAGGAACCACCCCTCCCCCTCCGACTGCGCCGACAGCGGCAGCCGCGCGCGGTAGATCCACACCAGCGCGCCATCGGGCAGCTGCGCGATGAAGTAGTCGCGCTCGACCGCGTCGCCATCCCACCAGCCGGCCTCGATGCGTTCCGGCCCGGCCAGCAACTGCAGCAGGTGGCCGTCGAGCATCGGCTGCGACTGCTTCTGCGGCAAGGGCATCGCCAGCGGCAGCAGCCACACCGGCCGCGCCTGGGCGCCAGGCCTGGGCAGTTCGGCGCGGCGCGACGATGGCGGGCCGTCGAGCGCCGCCGCGCACACCCGGCTGGCGCGCTCCGGGCGGTGGTCCTGCACCGGCAGCACGCGCTGCACCCGCTCGCGGCCGAGCCGCGCCTGCAGCCGCTCGAGCAGGCGCGTGAGCCCTTCGTGCTCGCTGCGCGGCGTCGGGAACAGCTCGGCGTTCGGCGGCGGCTGGCGCGCGATGTCGCTGGCGCGCAGCACGAGCTCCAGCGTCGGCGCCGGCAAGGCCAGCTGCGCGAGCCGCTCGCGCAGCAGCGCCATCAGGTGCTTCGCATCGCGCGACGGCTCGGCCAGCGCGATCTCCAGCGTCGTGTGCTGCGGCGTCCGGTCATCGCGCCGCCAGCGCGGCTCGTGCTTCATCTGCAGGCTGAAACGGCGCACGAAGGCATGCTGCGCCGCGAGCCACGCCACCAGCCGCGACAGCAGCACCTGCACGCCGTGCATCACCTGCTCGGTGGTGTCGGCCCGCGCGAACAGCTCGAGCGCGCTGTCGAAACTCGCCGGCAGCGCGATCGACATGCGCGGATCGGGGCGCCGGCCGAGCGCGCCGTCGAGCTCGGTCAGCAGCGCCTCGCCGAAGCGCCGCGCCAGCCCGGCGCGCGGCAGGCTGCGCAGGTCGCCCAGCGTGTTCAGCCCCATGCCCTGCAGCGCCTCCCAGTGCTCGCGGCCCGGGCCGAGCAGCCAGACCGGTGCGGCATCGAGCGCGCGCTGCAGCGCGGCGGCATCGGCGCAATGCAGGCCGTCGGCGACGCGCGCCAGCAGCGCCGAGCCCTGCGCCGTCGGCGTGCTGACGCAGCGCAGTGCATGGCCGAGCGGCTGCAGCGCCTCGCGCAGCCGCTGCAGCAGTGCCTCGAGTCCACCGAAATAGCGCAGGCTGGCCTCGACCTCCAGCAACACGCCCTGCGGCGGGCTGAAGCTGACCGCCGGCGTGAACGCCAGCGCCGCGTGCGCGACGCTCGTGAGCGCCTGCCGGTCACGCAGCGCATCGGCCTGGCCGATCAGCAGCTGCGGCGCAAGCGCCAGCGCAGTCGCCCGCTTCAGCCCCGGCTTGACGCCCAGCGCCTGCGCGCCCGCATTGGCATGGGCGATGCTGTGCGCCTCGACCAGCGCGACGGGCGGCTCGCTGCCACCGCTGCCCGCCGGGAGCGTCGCCAGGAAGGATTCCAGCGACAGCAGCGGCAGGTGAAGACCGATCCAGAGCATCGCGTGCCCATGTGCAGCAGGTGCCGGATCAGGCGAGGTTGACGAAGGTCGCGGCGCGCAGCGGCGGCACGGCGGCCGCGGCCTGGACCGTCTGCGCCGCCAGCTCGCGCGCCTTGCGCGTGGCGCTGGCGGACAGCACCGGCGGCAGCTCGAGCCGCAGTTCATGGGCGAGCGGCGGGCCGCGGCGCTTCAGCACGCGCACGTTCAAGGCATCGGCCCCGCCGGCCCGCAGCGCGAGGCGCAGCGGCACCGGGCTGGCCTGCTGCTGCACCGCCATCTCGCGCAACACGAAGGCCGGGCCGTCGTGCGCATGGGCGGCCACCTGCAAGCGGCGCAGCCGCTCGGCGCGCAGGCGCGGCGGCAACCACGCGAGCACCGCACCGACGTGCCCGCTGTGCAACGCCTGCTCCAGCGCCCACAGCCGCGCATCGACACCGGCTTCGTGCGGCCGGCCGTCGACACCGGGGATGCCCTGCGTGCCGGTGTCGATCACCAGCAGCTGCTCGGCATCCAGCCCCATCTGCATCAGCGCCCAGGCCGACAGCGCCGCCGGTGGATCGAACAGCATCACCAGCCGCCCGGCCCGCTGCGTGGCGGCGAGGCACGGGGCCAGCAGGCGGATCTCGCCAAGGCCCGGGTGTGGCAGCAGCAGCTCGCTGAGCGCGCGCCGCGGCCAGCCGCCGCCGGGCAGTTGGGCATCGAGCACCGCGAAGCCGCTGGGCAGCGCGCGCTCGACGCTGCGCCCCATCTGGTTGCCACGCCACACGCTGGTGTGCAGCCGCTCGGGCAGCGGCGCGCGAGCGTGAGGGGCGAAGTGAGTGGTGGCAGAAGGCATGTGAACTACTGTATGCACATCCAGTATATCGATCCACTTGAAAACGGGGTCATGGCGTTACAAGTCTGTTCAAAAGAGCCTTTGGCACATTTATAGTTGCTTTTGGCAATTAATTACGGCAGCATGCCGGGCATGTCTTCTTCTGACCCGAACGATCGCGTGGCCGCGGTGCGCGCCTTCAACCGCTTCTACACGCACCGCATCGGCGTGCTGCACGAAGGCCTGGTCGACAGCGGCTTCACGCTGACCGAATCGCGGCTGCTGTGGGAGTTCGCGCACCAGGCGCAACCGACGGCCGGCGAACTCGCGCGCTCGCTGGACCTCGACCCCGGCTACCTGAGCCGCTTGCTGCGCGGCCTGCGCGAGCGCGGGCTGATCGAGGCGACGCCGTCGGCCAGCGATGCGCGGCAATCGCACCTGTCGCTCACCGCGGCCGGCCGCGCCGCGTTCGCGCCGCTCGACAGCGGCTCGCAGCAGCAGGTGCAGGCGCTGCTCGCGGCGCTGGACGAGCCGTCGCAGCAGCAACTGCTGCAGGCGATGGGCACGCTGCAGCGCCTGCTCGACGACGACCCGGCGCGACGCACGCGCGAGCCCTACCTGCTGCGACCGCACCGCCCCGGCGACATCGGCTGGGTGATCGCGCGCCATGGCGCGCTGTACGCGCAGGAGTACCGCTGGGACATCGGCTTCGAGGCGCTGGTGGCGCGCATCGCCGCCGCCTTCATCGAACGCTTCGACCCCGCGCGCGAAGCCTGCTGGATCGCCGAGCGCGACGGCGCGAACGTCGGCTGCGTGTTCCTCGTGCAGGCGCGCGACGAGGCGACGCAGGCGGTGCAGGACGGCGTGGCCCAGCTGCGCATGCTGCTGGTCGAGTCGTCGGCGCGCGGGCTGGGCCTGGGGCGCCGGCTGGTGCAGGAGTGCGAGCGCTTCGCGCGCCAGGCCGGCTACCGCCGCATCACGCTGTGGACCAATGCCAACCTGCTGGCTGCGCGCGGCATCTACGCAGCAGCAGGCTACCGGCTGGTCGCGACCGAACCCCACCACAGCTTCGGGCACGATCTGGTCGGAGAAACCTGGAACCTCGACCTCACATGACCTGCCCCTGCGGCCTGCCCCACCCTTACGCAGACTGCTGCGGCCGCTACCACGCCGGCCCGCTGCACCTGCTGGCGCCCGATGCGCCGTCGCTGATGCGATCGCGCTACAGCGCCTTCGTCCACGGATTGACCGACTACCTGCTGGCGACCTGGCACGCCAGCACCCGCCCGGCCACGCTGGAGCCCGATCCGCCGGGGCTGCGCTGGCTGGGGCTGGAAGTGCGAGGGCAGGCACAGCAGGACGCCGACCATGCAACGGTGGAGTTCGTCGCACGCAGCAAGCTCGGCGGCCGCGCGCAGCGGCTGCACGAGACGAGCCGCTTCGTGCGCGAGGACGGCCGCTGGTTCTACGTCGACGGGAACTACTGAGCCTGCCGAAAGATCAGGCAAATTCCTGGCGTACGCTGGCCGACATCAGCCGGCGGATGATCCACCCGAGCAGCCCGCAGGCGCCGAGCGTCACCAGCACCGCCATCACGCGGGCCGCGGTGACGAAGCCGCCGAACACGCCGAGCGCCTTGGGCGGCAGCGTCGCGGTGCTCAGCGTGCTGTCGACCACCGACTGCATCACCTCCTGCTGCAGCCACAGGCCGAGCAGGTTCGCGACGATCGCCAGCAGCAGCAGCGCGATGAAGGTGCGGCGCGCCCAGTTCAGGCGCAGCAGCAGGCCGACGGCCGACACCAGCGTGGCCAGCGACATCACGAGTCCCGCATTGACCACCCACGGCAAGTGCGCGATCAGCAGCCCGAACAGCCCGCTGGCCTGCAGGCCCTCGCTGCGGAATCCACCTGACACCAGCATCGCGTTCTGCAGCAGCGCCGAGGCACAGGCCAGCGCGCCGATCAGCATGAACACCCACGCGGTGGCGGTGACGAAAATCGAACGGGCTCCGACAGTGATGGTGGTGGGCATGGCGCTTCCTCGACAGCGTCGATTGTCCGGATCGCGGGCGGCCTTGTCATGACCGCGGCACGCGTCCCCCCAGGATCGAGGGGACGATGCGCCATCATCTGTGCACATCGCGCCACAAGGTGTCAGCCGATGTATCCGTCGCGGGCCGTCAGCCGAAACGCAGCGCGTACACCGGCGGCAGTTGCGCCGGCAGCGCCGCCCACCGGTCGCCGCCGTCGTCGCTGCTCCACACATGGCCGGTCGTGCTGCCCATCAGCAGGCTGCGGCCGTCGGGCGACACATCGAGCCCGTGGCGGTACAGCAGGTCGTAGCAGTGCCGCTGCGGCAGCCCGTGGCGCAAGGTCTCGAAACTCGCGCCGCCGTCGCGCGTGCGGTTGACCACCAGCGCCCCGCCGACCGGCACGCGCTGCTGGTCGGCGACGCCCGGCACGAACCAGGCCGTCTGCGCATCGCCGGGATGCACCGCGACCGCGAAGCCGAAGTCCGACAACGGCGCACCCGTCACCTGCTGCCACGAGGCCGATGCGTCGGTCGAGCGCCAGATGCCGTTGTGGTGCTGGGTCCACAGCACCTGCGGCTGCGCGGCGCAGCGCACGATGCGGTGCGGATCCTGCGTGTTCGGCGAGCCGGCCTGCTCCGGCGGCATGTAGGCGGCGTGCATGCCGTCGGCCTGCAGCTGCCAGCTCGCGCCGTCGTCGTGCGTGACCCAGGCGCCGCCGCAGCTGATGCCCAGCACCAGGTCGCCGGCGCGCTGGGGATGCGGGCAGATCGAATGGATGCCGGGCACGTCGTAGCCGCCGCCGAACCATTCGGCGCGCTCCGGCCGCTGCCACAGCGAATCGACCAGTTGCCATGAATCGCCGCCATCGCCGCTGCGAAACAGCCCGCCCGGCAGCGTGCCCAGCCACAGCGTGCCGTGGTCGCGCTCCAGCGACCACACCTGCACCACCTTCCATGGCACGCCGGTCGCGTCGGCCGGCTGGGGCGGGAAAGCCGGTGCCGCCACTTCGTGCCAGCTGGCACCCTGGTCATCCGACGCATGCAGCTTGACGCCGAAGTGCCCCAGGTTCAGCGCCGCGAGCATGCGGCCGTCCGGGCCGGGCGGCAGCAGCATCGACACCGGCTCGCCGAGGAAGCTGGTGCGGGCGATGTCCCACGCGCCGCCGCGGCCGCGCTTCAGTTCGAACAGGCCCTTGCGGGTTCCGACCCAGGCACGATCCTGCATCTGCAACTCCTCGAGGTTCAACCGCCGGACAGCGCCTGCATCACGTGGACCCGGCTGTCCGGCCGCAACGCATCGGCCAGCGCGACGCGGTCCGCGCTGCGCACGCCGTCGACGAAGGCGACCACGTTCGGCCGCAGGTGGCCCTGCTCGTCGAGCACGTAGCCGCGCAGGCGCGGGTGCACGGCGAACACCGCGTCGAGCGCATCGCGCAGGCTCGCCGCATCGACGTCGAGCTCGGGCGTCTCGATGAAGCGGCGCAGCTGCTGCGTGAACACGACGTGGGCCATGGGCGCCGATGATGCACGCCGCGGCCAGCCGCGACAATCCACCGGATGAATTACGGACCCTTCTACGCCGCCCTCGCCTTCGCCCTGTGGGGCATCTTTCCGCTGTTCTTCCGCCGGCTGGCCATGCTGCCGGCCGGCGAGGTGCTCGCGCACCGCATCGTCTGGTCCCTCGTCTTCGTGCTGATCGTGCTGGGCGTGCGCCGCCAGTGGGGCTGGCTGCGGCCGCTGCTGCGCCAGCCGCGCGTGCTGGGCGCGTTCGCCGCGAGCGCGCTGCTGCTGGCGGTGAACTGGCTGACCTACATCTGGTCGGTCAACAACGGCCACGTGATCGACGCGAGCCTCGGCTACTTCATCACGCCGCTCGTCAACGTGCTGCTCGGCTACACGGTGCTGCATGAACGGCCGCGCCGCGGCCAGTGGGTGGCGCTCGCGCTGGCGACGGCCGGCGTGGTGTGGCTCACGGTACAGGCCGGCCAGCTGCCGTGGATCGCGCTGGTGCTGGCCGCGAGCTTCGGCAGCTACGGCCTGCTGCGCAAGGTGGCGGTGCTCGGCCCGCTGGAGGGGCTGACGCTGGAGGCGATGCTGCTGGCGCCGCTGGCCATCGCCGCGCTGCTGTTCTGGCAGGCGCAGGGCACCGGGCAGTTCCCGCTGCCCGACACCGCGACCAACCTGTGGCTGCTGGCCGCCGGGCCGATCACCGCGGTGCCGCTGCTGCTGTTCGCCGCCGGCGCGCGCCGCATCTCGATGACGACGCTCGGGCTGATGCAGTACATCGGCCCGACGATCCAGTTCGGGCTCGGCGTGTGGCTGTTCGGCGAACCGTTCGGCRGCGCGCGGCTGGCGGGCTTCGGCTTCATCTGGGGGGCGCTGGCGGTGTACAGCGTGGAAGGGTGGTGGGCGGTGCGCAGCCGGCAGGGTTGATGCGTGGAACTTGCGGGGCGCGACGTGCCACACAGGGACATGCACGCCTCGCAAAAACGTCTGCGCTCCCCCTCCTTTCGGGATGATGCGCCCCCCATCAAACGCTCTCGCCCTGCCGAGCGTCGCACCGATCTCTCCCGCCTGCTCGCCAGGCAGCAAGGCGACGTGTCGTGGAAACTGACTGACGACAAGGGTCGGCACTCGGGCTCCGATTTCGGCACGCTGGCAAACACGATCGATGACCCGTCTTCGGTGCAGGAACTTCGGTTGGACTGGGACGACGGAAACGCCGGGATGACAAGCCCCCCGATGTTGGAAGAATTGAAGGCCTTCAGCAGGCTGAGGTCGCTGTCGCTCCAACTTGAAACCGAAAATGACCCGGACGTTGCCGACGCATTGGCCGGCAGCCTGCGCTGCATGCCACACCTCGAGCAGCTCAGCCTGGGCGGCTTCGTCAGCGAGGAGGCCTTCTCCCCCGCGACGACCGCGCTGCCTGCAGGGCTGCAGAAACTCAAGCTGTACCACAGTGCGCCCGAAGCGCTCGCATGCCTGGTAGAGCACCTGTGCACCACGCCGCTGCCACATCTGGAGTGCCTGCATCTGCAATGCCACGAGCAATTGCACGATGAGCTCGACCTGAAACTGTGGGTGCAGCTGGCCGAGGCCCTGCGCAAGTGGATCCCATCGGCCCACTCGCTCTGCGAGCTGAGCTATCCGGCCGAGGTTCGGTGGGCTTTCGCTGCCTATCCGCTGCGTTGCACGCTGGCGAAGAGTCCATCGCTGTACGCCTTGACCTTTTCGCCGGATTTCCAAAACCAACGGTTCGAGGATGTCGACAACAATCTCGCGCTGGTGAGGAAGCGGCTCGACAAGAACCTCGCCCGGCTGCTCGCCCATCCCTGCAAGTTCTTCGATCCGGTCTGCGACGCCTTCATGGGTCATGTCCTCAAGACAGGTGACCTGGCTCCCAATGACATCGCGCGGCATGTCCAGGCATTCGTGATGGGCGACAACACACCGCGGGATCGCCGGCGCGCCATGGCGCTGTTGTTCGTCTGCAAGGCGTTCTGCAAGGTCGTTGATGGCCGGAAGGCCGTCGTCCAGCTCCTGCGCGGCCAGGCAGACGCAAGGCCTGTCATCGCACAGCAGTACGGCATCGTCACCGATCGGACGGTCCGTCGTCTGCACAGCGAACTGATGAGAGTCTGAGCCACCCGGTACAGCGGGTTGCAGCTGGTCACAACCCGGCGGCGTTTCCGCGGCAGGGCGCGGTCAGAATGGAAACGATTCCACCGGACTTTCCATCATGAACCGTCGACTCCACCTGGCCTTGCTGTCGTTGAGCGTTGTCATGTCCGCTTGCGGCGGCGGCTCGGACGACGAATCGTCTCCGCCGGTGTCGGGCACGCCTCCGGCACCTGCACCCGCGCCTTCGCCGGCCCCCGCGCCCGCTCCTGCACCGTCTCCCGCACCAGCGCCGGCCCCTGCACCAGCGCCCTCTCCAGCACCGGCCCCCGCTCCTGCGCCAGCCCCGGCCCCTGCGCCCGCACCTGCCCCAGCGCCCGCCCCCGCGCCGGCCCCGTCATCGACCGACCTGACCGATGCCCGCAAGAAGGACATCGCGATGCAGATCGTCTCCAGCGCCGAGAACTCGTCGCTGAACTGGAAGGCGCAGTACGCCTACATCCAGGACATCAACGACGGCCGCGGCTACACCGGCGGCATCATCGGCTTCTGCTCGGGCACCAGCGACATGCTGGAAGTGGTGCAGGACTACACCCGGCGCTCGCCGGACAACGTGCTGGCCAAGTACCTGCCGGCGCTGAAGAAGGTGAACGGCAGCGATTCGCACGCCGGCCTGGACCCGACCTACACCGCCGACTGGAAGACCGCCGCCGCCGACGTGGTGTTCCAGCAATCGCAGGACAGCGTGCGCGACGACACCTACTTCAACCCGGCCGTCAGCCAGGCCAGGACCGACGGCCTGCGCGCACTCGGCCAGTTCGCCTACTACGACGCGATCGTGATGCACGGCCCGGGCAACAGCGGCGTCAGCTTCGGCGGCATCCGCAAGGCGGCGATGGCCAAGGCCAGGACTCCCGCGCAGGGTGGCGACGAGACAACCTACCTGAACGCCTTCCTCGATGCCCGCGTGGCCGCGATGAAGACCGAGGAGGCCCACAGCGACACGACGCGCGTCGACACCGCGCAGCGCGTATGGCTGAAGGCCGGCAACTTCGACCTGAACACGCCGCTGAACTGGAAGGTCTACGGCGACAGCTTCAGCATCAAGTAGCACCTGGAACAATGCCTGAAAAGCCGAGCGGCGCCGTCGCCTGCCGGCGGCGTGGCAACATCGTTGCCCGATGCGCCCGTTGTCTTTCCGCCGCTGGTACCGCCCGGCCGCCCTCGTGGCTGGCCTGGCCCTGCTGCTCGGCCTGCAGCTCGGCTGCGCGACGCTCGACGAGCGCCAGCGCGCCTGGATCTTCCAGCCCGGCGACCGCGTCTGGTACGGCGGGGCGTCGGCCGCCCAGGGCATGGACGACGCCTGGATCGACTACCGCTCCAGCGCCGCCGAATCGCGCGGCCAGGCGGTCCGCCTGCATGGCCTGTGGCTGCCGCAGGACGATGCCGCGGCGCCGGTCCTGCTCTACCTGCACGGCGCCCGCTTCGACGTGCGCACCAGCGCATTGCGGATGCGGCGCATGCATGAACTGGGTTTCTCGGTGCTCGCGATCGACTACCGCGGCTTCGGCCGCAGCAGCCCCGGCCTGCCGTCGCAGGAGCTGGCCGCCGAGGATGCCCATGCCGCCTGGGACTGGCTGGCGCGGCAACGTCCGCAGGCGCGCCGCTTCATCTTCGGCCACTCGCTGGGCGGCGCGATCGCGGTGCAGCTCGCCGCCGAGGTGCACGACGAGGCGGGCCTGATCGTCGAGGGCAGCTTCACGTCGATCCCCGACGTGGTGTCGACCTTCCGCTGGGGCTGGCTGCCGGTCGGGCCACTGATCACGCAGCGCTTCGACGCCGCCTCGCGCATCGCCGAGGTCGGCTCGCCGGTGCTGGTGGTGCACGGCAGCGACGACACGCTGATCCGGCCGGCGCTCGGCCGCGCGCTGTTCGAGCGGGCGCGCGAGCCGAAGCGCTTCCTGCTGGTCGACGGGGCCTCGCACCACAGCACCAACGACCTGGGACAGCCGCAGTACCGCGAGGCGGTGGCCGAGCTGTTCGGCATCGGCAGGCCGCCGCACTGACGGGACACCTGTCTGGAACCCCGGCAGGGTGGATGTGCCACTCACCGGCATGTCCACTTGGCGTCGTCGCCCCGCCCACCATGAAACGCGTGCGCTCTGCCTCCGACCCGCGGCCCCAGGGGTTTGCCGACAGAAGCCTGCCCCTCGAAAAGGAACTGGTACGACGCGGCGCGATCGACAGGCATCTGCAGACCCATCAAGCCATCGTGGACCTGAGCGGCCACCAGCCTTCCGCGACCTTTGTTCAGACCTGGAAAGGCCCCGGCTGCATCGAGCTCCTCCAGGAATGCAACAGCCAGGACTGGGTGGCCAATTTCGGGCACATCGCCACGCTGTTCGGCATGACCGCGCTGACTGACGAGATCACAGGCCCCAGCCCCGAGCTGATCGCTCACCTGCTCGTCTACTGCCCGCAGATCGTCGACATGACGCTCGATGGATTCTTCGCCGATCGCGAACAGATTCCCGAGCTGAAAGCGGCGTTGTCGAACACGAGCCACCTGCGCAGCTTCCACTTCGCACCGGAGGACGTGGACCCCGGCATCGGCCTGTGCATCGTGCGCGGACTGCGCTCACACCATCACCTGACATCGTGGCGCCACTGGACCGACGACGACCCGGGCGCCATCGTCCCCGCGTTGGCGCGGACCCTGTCCGGCATGCAGAACCTGCAATGCCTGGATCTGTGCATCGACGAGTCATGGAACGCCGACCACTTCGAACGGATCGCGTGCCAGCTCGTGCACATGCCGGCCCTGCAGGACCTCAGGCTCTCGCTGGCGGCGGGCTGCCTCCATCTTTCGAGCTTCTTCCAGGCAGCAGCGGTAGCAGGCGGAGCCTTGCCTCTGGCAAGCCTGAGGCTGGACATCGCCCGCACAACCGCCGCCACGACCCGCAACACCGCGGCCGCGTTGATCCAGGCGATCGCCTCGTTGCCGAGGTTGATGTCACTGTGCGTGTCCTACCACGTGTTCCTGGCGATGGACCCGCAGGAACTGAGCCGTGCCATCAGACGGAATGGCGCCTTCGACACCCTCACGTTCCTGGACGCCCACGGCAGGAATCGCCTGGCCGAGATCCCCGACGACCTGGCCGCCGCACTGCGCGCCAACCGCAACCGCTTCGACCTCGCACCAGTCGGCATGATGGGCCCGGCCTGCAGCGCATTCGTCAATGTCGTCCTGGCCCAGCGCCAGCTCGGACCCGTGTCGGACATCGGCACCGTGGTCGCCGGTCATCTGGTGGGCCGGGCCGCCGCCCCCGATCTGCGCGACTGCCATGGCGTGCTGCGCGTGTCCAGGAAGATCTGGAAGGCCGCGCGCGACACGCGGCGGCAGGCCATGCTGCACCTGATGAAAGCCCCCTCGACCTGCGAACGACAGGCGCTGGAAAGGCTTCGCTGGATCAAACTGGGCCAGATATTCGACATCGTCAGCCTGGAGGAAGCAGCCCAACTGGCCGACTTGCACAGCCATTGGCTGCTGCAAGACCCTGCAGCCCTTCACTTTCAGTGAAACCCGCGGCCTAGCGCAGATCCCCCGCCAGCGACGCCAGCGTCTCCGGGCCGATCGCCACATGCGCCGGGTAGTTCGTGTGGTCGCAACCCAGCTTGCAGGCCGCCCCGGCGCGCAGCGCCTCGCGTGCGGCGGGCGGAAACTCGAAGCGCAGGAAATGCACCGCCGAGGTCTTCTCGTCGGTCTCGCGGTCGAGGTCTTCGTCGGCGATCGCGTAGACGCGCGGGTGGCCCTCGACCTCGACGAACATGCGGTCCTCGATGCCGATCAGCCGCGCCAGTTCGCGGCGGCGCTCGTGCACGTCGGGGTACTCGATCAGCATCGTCGCCTTCCAGTTGCCGCCGTCGGGCAGCAGCGGCGCGTAGGCCTCGATCTCGCCCTGGATGCCGGCTTCGTCGAAGATCTTCTCGATGTGCAGCATCTCCTGGATCTGGCGGCGGATCGTCTGCTCGTCCTCGAACTGCACGGTGACGTGCTCGCCCAGCGCCACCGAGCGCCGCCGCCGGTGCGCGATGAAGCCGGCCCGCTGCGCGGTGCGTATCTTCGCGTAGGCCTCCAGCGTCAGCAGGCTGTCCTTCGTGATCATCTCGATCGCTCCCTCAGAGTCCGTAGGCGATGCGCACCAGGCTCAGCGGGTGCGCAAGCTTCGACGCCGGCGCGCCTTGCTGCGCCATGCCCTGCGCGATGTGGTGCCCGGCCAGCGCGCAATCGGAGCTGATGTAGTCCGGCTCGTTCATCGCCATCGCCTTGAACACCGGCCGGCCGATCTTCATCGCGACCGGGTGGTACGGCGTCTTCACGCCATAGGTGCCGGCATGCCCGGAGCAGCGCTCCACCGTGTTGAGCTGCACCGATACCCGCTGACCGATCAGCTTCAGCACCTCCTCGGTCTTCCTGCCGATCTTCTGCACCCGGCCGTGGCAGGGAATGTGGTAACTCACCTTGCCGAGCGGCTGCTTGAAGTCGGTCTTCAGCAGGCCGTCCTTGTGGCGCGCCATCAGGTACTCGAACGGGTCGAACATCGCCTCCTGCACGCGCTTCACGTCCGCGTCGTCGGGGAACATCAGCGGCAGCTCCTGCTTGAACATCAGCGTGCAGCTCGGGATCGCGCTCAGGATCGCGAAACCCTCCTTCGCGTAGCGCGCGAGCACCGGCACGTTGGCCTCCTTGTGCTTCGCCACCGCATCGAGGTCGCCGAGCTCCAGCTTCGGCATGCCGCAGCACGACTCCTTCTCGACGATCTCGTACGGGATGTCGTTGTGCGCCAGCACCTTCAGCAGGTCATGGCCGATGCCGGGCTCGTTGTAGTTGACGTAGCAGGTCGCGAAGATCGCCACCTTGCCGGGCGTGCGCTCGCCGTTCGTCACCGCCACGGCTGCCCCTTGCTTCTTCGCGCTCCAGCGGAAGCGGCTCGCGGCGAGATCGGGCAGCCAGGCCTCGGGGTGCACGTGCAGCGTGGCGTCGAGCAGCTTGCGCATCGGCTTCGTGCGGTTCAGCGCATTCGCCACCTGCACCACCACCGGGATGCCGGCGAACTGGCCGTGCACGTCGGTCGACGCGAGGAAGCGCTCGCCGGCGCCGACCTCGCCCTTCTTGAACTTGATCGCCTTGGCACGCAGCATCGTGTGCGGGAAGTCCAGGTTCCACGGGTGCGGCGGAACATACGGGCACTTCGTCATGTAGCAGAGGTCGCACAGGTAGCACTGGTCGACCACCTTCCAGTAGTCCGGCTTCGCGACGCCGTCGACCTCGCCGGTCGAACTCCCGTCGACCAGGTCGAACAGCGTCGGGAACGACTGGCACAGGCTCACGCAGCGCCTGCAGCCATGGCAGATGTCGAAGACGCGCTCCATCTCATGGAGGCACGCCCCCTCGTCGTAGAACGAGGGGTTCTTCCAGTCGACCGGATGGCGTGTGGGCGCTTCGAGGTTCCCTTCGCGGGTCATGCTGTTGTCAATCGACCAGCGCGTCCAGTGCCTTTTGATATCGGTTCGCGTGTGAGCGCTCGGCCTTGGCCAGCGTCTCGAACCAGTCGGCGATCTCGTCGAAGCCTTCGGTGCGCGCCTGGCGTGCCATGCCCGGGTACATGTCGGTGTACTCGTGCGTCTCGCCGGCCACCGCGGCCAGCAGGTTCTGCCGGCTCGAGCCGATCGGCAGCCCGGTCGCCGGGTCGCCCACGGCCTCCAGGAACTCGAGGTGGCCGTGCGCATGGCCGGTCTCGCCCTCGGCCGTGGAGCGGAACAGCGCCGCCACGTCGTTCTGCCCTTCGATGTCGGCCTTGTTCGCGAAGTAGAGGTAGCGGCGGTTGGCCTGCGACTCGCCGGCAAACGCATCCTTCAGGTTCTGCTCGGTCTTCGATCCTTTCAATCCCATGGCGCTCTCCAGCTAGTGAATGAAGTGGACCGGCGAACCGTAGCGCGACCGCCGGCGCGCGGCAAATACAAAGCTTCAATGCAGTGCATAGCAGACGGCTATGTTTTCTGCGGGTAAACGAGCAAGGAAAAATCGCGAGGAAGGAAAATCGCCGAACCGGTCATCCCAGCCCGAGCAGCTGGCGCGCCAGGTGGTTGAGCCGCCCGCCCGGCGACGCCAGGTCGTGCAGCACGGTGAAGTGGTTGGCGCCGGGGATGCGCTCGCACACCGGCACCGCGCGCTCGCCCCAGGCGATGCGGATCGCGTCGTTCTGCAGCAGGAATTCCTCGCTCTCGTCACCCCCGACGACAGCGCACAGCACGCCGTTCGGTGCCGGCATCGCCACCGGGCTCAGCTTCGCGGCCAGCGCCGGCGTGAGCCGCAGGTCGTCCGCGAGGAAGGGCGCGCGCCGCACCGGCTCCAGGTCGAACACGCCGCTGACCGCCAACGCGCCGCGCACCAGGTGCGGCGGCAGGTCGATTCCCACCTGGGGCCATTCGCAGTTCAGCAGCATCGCCGCCAGGTGGCCGCCGGCCGAGTGCCCGGCCACGATGATGCGCAGCGGGTCGCCGCCGTACAGCGCCGCGTTGCGCCACACCCAGGCCAGCGCCTTGACCATCTGCAGCGCGATGGAATCGACGCCCACCGGCGCCCCCCGCGCGCCGGGGCACAGCGCGTAGTTCGGCACCACCACCATGGCGCCGGCATGCACGAAGGTCGGCGCGAGGAAGGAATGCTGGGATTTGTCCAGCGAGCGCCACCAGCCGCCGTGGATGAACACCAGCACCGGGGCGCCGGCGCGTGCGGCCGGGAAGATGTCGAGCGTCTCGTTCGGCCCGTCGCCGTACGGCACGTCGATGCGCCGCGACAGCCCGTCGCGCGACAGCGCCGACGCGCGCGCCCACCGCTCGAAGATCGCCGGGTGCTCCGGATGGCGGGCCCGGTTGTCGTATTGCCGGTCGAGGCGGTCAGGATCGAATCGGGCCATGCAGTCTCCGCGGTGYCGGCGCAGGGGTGCCGGATGGGGGCGTTTCTAACCCGCCCGCCGCCGCAGGGCAAGCCGGCGCAGGTCACCGATCGAAACCGGCGCGGCGGCGGCGCCACGGCAGAATGCGCCATCGCTACGAGGCCCGCATGCACGCACGCCCCCCTTGCCCTTCCCGCGGATTCACGCTGATCGAGCTGATGGTCGTGGTGGCCGTCATCGCCATCCTCGCCACGCTGGCCATGCCCAGCATGCAGGGCCGGCTGGTGCGCGGGCAGCTGGTCGATGCGGTCAAGCTGGCCGACATCGCCAAGGCGCCGGTGGCCGCCGCCTGGAGCACCACCAAGACGCTGCCGCTGGACAACGCCGCCGCCGGGCTGCCGGCGAGCGACAAGATCGTCAGCACGCTGGTGAGTTCGGTGGCGGTCGAATCGGGCGCGATCCAGATCACCTTCGGCAACCAGGCCAACGGCGCGATCCGCGGCAAGACGCTGACGCTGCGTCCGGCCGTCGTCGAAGACGCACCGGTCGTGCCGGTCTCGTGGGTCTGCGGCCATGCGCCGGTGCCGGCCAAGATGACGGTCAAGGGCCTCGACAAGACCGATGTGCCGACCAACTTCCTGCCGGTGAACTGCCGCTGAGCGCATCGCCCCAAGCTGGCACGAAGATCGCTTCCATGCCCTCGCCTGGCCGGAAATCCCGCGCCGGGCGGTCGTCCCCGCGGTTTCGGGGCGATCCGGAAACATGGAGTTCACATGATTGACAAACAACGTCACCGTTCCCCGGCCCCGCACGGCTTCCTGCCGAACTGGGTGTTGGTCGTGCTCGCGACCGGCGCGATGGCCCTGGTCGGCTTCGCCCACTCGTTCGTCTGATCGATTCAGCCCCCGAAGTCCTGGTTCAGGCCCAGCGTCGCGCCGGTGTAGCCGCCGGCCTCGGCCGGGCGATGGCGTGACAGGCTCAGGTCCAGGCTGAGCCGGCTCGACAGGTTCCAGCGTCCGCCCAGCCGCGAGACCCGCTCGCCGACGATCCGGCTGTGCTCCAGCAGCACGCTGGCGGCGTCACCGGCCGACCACTCGCCAGCGGTGGCGGCGTCGACGTCGAAGTGCCCGCCGGCCGCATGCGCCGGCAGCAAGGTGAAACACAGCACGAGGGCGGCGAGGAGCGGATACGGATACGGCACGCCGCGAGTATCTGCGCCAGGCATGTCAGGGCGATGGCGGGCGGCGATAGACTGCGCGAGGCCGCACCGGCCGCTCGCACCGTCACCCCCGCCCCCATGTACGCGCCATTCTTCGGGCTCAAGCAGGAGCCCTTCTCGATCGCCCCGGATCCGCGCTACCTGTTCATGAGCGAGCGGCACCGCGAGGCGCTCGCGCACCTGCTGTACGGCGTGCGCGGCGGCGGCGGCTTCGTGCTGCTGACCGGCGAGATCGGGGCCGGCAAGACCACCGTCTGCCGCTGCTTCCTCGAGCAGATCCCGAAGCGCTGCAACGTCGCCTACATCTTCAACCCGAAGCTGACGGTGTTCGAGCTGCTGAAGACGGTGTGCGAGGAATTCCGCATCCCCTACCAGCACACGGGCCCGGGTGCGCCGACCGTCAAGGACTACCTCGACCCGCTGAACGACTTCCTGCTGCGCACGCACGCGATCGGCCTGAACAACGTGCTGATCATCGACGAGGCGCAGAACCTGTCGCCCGACGTGCTGGAGCAGCTGCGCCTGCTGACCAACCTCGAGACCAGCGAGCGCAAGCTGCTGCAGATCATCCTGATCGGCCAGCCGGAGCTGCGCGACATGCTGGCGCGGCCGCAGCTCGAGCAGCTCGCGCAGCGCGTGATCGCCCGCTACCACCTGAAGGCGCTGAGCGAGAAGGAAACCTCGCAGTACATCCGCCACCGCATGGCCGTGGCCGGCATGCGCACCGCGCTGCCCTTCGACCGGCCGGCGCGCCACCGCATCTTCCAGCTCTCGCGCGGCGTGCCGCGGCGCATCAACCTGCTGTGCGACCGTGCGCTGCTGGGCGCCTACGGGCAGGGCCAGCCGCGGGTCGACGCGGGCATCGTCGACAAGGCGGCGGCCGAGGTGTTCGGCTCGGCCCATGACGACGACGCGACGCTGCCGGCCGCCTCGCGCTTCGCGCATGCGGGGCGCTGGGGGCTGGGTGCGGCCGGCGCCGCGGCGCTGCTGGGCATGGTGGCCTGGGCGGTCGACGGGCGGCTCGGGCGGCCGTCCGGCGGCAACCCGGATGCGCAGGCGTCGCAGTTCCCGGCCTCACATTTCCCGGCCTCGGCCGCCAGTTCGCCGGACAAGGCCCGGCCATCGGTGGCCGCCGCATCGGCTGCGACCCCGGCCGCGCCGCCGGCCAGCGCGGTGTCGCTCGACCTGCGCGACGGCCTGAAGACCGCCTGGCGCACCGAGAAGGAGGCCTGGCGCGAGCTGGCCCCGGCCTGGAAGCTCGCCGCCGACCTGGCCGACCCCTGCACCAGCGCGCAGCAGCAGGACCTGCTGTGCTTCCGCACGGTGGCGACGCTGGCGCTGATCCGCCAGCTGAGCCGGCCGGGCATCCTGCTGCTGCGCGACGACGCCGGCCAGTCGGTCTTCGTGCTGCTGACCGGCCTCACGCCGCAGACCGCCACGCTGCGCGCCGGCGGCGTCTCGCAGACGGTGTCGCTGCTGTCGCTGGCCAAGGTGTGGCGCGGCGACTTCGCCACCTTCTGGCGCGCGCCCGCGGGCTACCAGTCGGCGCTGAGCGAAGGCCACAGCGGGCCGGCGGTCGACGCACTGGCCGGGCTGGTCGCACGGGCCGACGGCGCGAGCGCGCCGGCCGCCGCGCAGCCGTTCAACGCCGCGCTGAAATCGCGCCTTGCGAGCTTCCAGGTCGCCTGGGGCCTGACCGCCGACGGCGTGGCCGGCCCGACCACCTTCATGCAGCTCAACCGCGCCGCCGGCGTCGACGAGCCGCGCCTGCAGGCCGATGCCGGCCTCACCCACTGAGAGGCACAGCGATGTCCTACATCCTCGATGCCTTGCGGCGCGCCGATTCCGAACGCGAGCGCGGCCGCGTGCCCGGGCTGCATGCCCAGACGGCCACCGCCACGCCCGATGACGACGACCTGCCGGACGGCCGCGGCGGCATGCGCTGGGGTTTTGTCGCGTCGCTGCTCGGGCTGGCACTGATCGTCGTGTTCGCCTGGAT
>NZ_JBFUFQ010000047.1:0-32034 GCF_056403355.1 Rhizobacter sp. P2_H3
GCTCGCGCAGGCGCGCGCCGTGGTGGCCGCCGGCTCGTCGGCGCAGCTGCCGCAGCTGACGCTCGGCACGCGCGATGCGCGCCAGCGCATCTCGGCGAACCGGCCGCTCAGCAGCTACAACTCGACCAACTTCTCGACTATCCAGAACGACTTCACGCTGTCGCTGTCGGCCAGCTACGAGGTCGACCTGGCCGGGCGGGTGCAGCGCAGCGTCGAGGGTGCGCGCGCCTCGGCCGAGCAGTCGGCTGCTGACCTGGAGAACACGCGGCTGCTGCTGACGGCCGAGCTGGCGGTCGACTACTTCAGCCTGCGCGCGCTGGACACCGAGCTGGACGTGCTGTCGCGCTCGATCGCGTTGCAGCGGCGTTCGCTGGAGCTGGTGACGGCGCGGCACGACCTGGGCGCGGCCTCGGGGCTGGACGTGGCGCAGCAGCAGGCGCTGCTCGACACGACGCTGACGCAGGTCGACGTGCTGCGCCGCCAGCGCGCGCAGTTCGAGCACGCGATCGCGACGCTGACCGGCACGCCGGCGCCGTTGTTCTCGATCGCGCCCGAGGCGAAGGTGTTCGAGCCGCCGGCGATCCCGCTGGGCGTGCCGTCGGACGTGCTGCAGCGCCGGCCCGACGTGGCGGCGGCCGAGCGCGCGATGGCGGCGGCGAATGCGCAGATCGGCGTCGCGAGCGCGGCGTTCTACCCGAGCGTGATGCTCGCGCCCTCGGTCGGCTACGAGAGCCGCGACCTGTCGACGCTGTTCAACGCGCCGAGCCTGCTGTGGTCGATCGGCGTGTCGGCCGCGCAATCGGTGTTCGATGGCGGGCGGGCGCGCGCGAACGTCGACTTCGCGAAGGCCGGCTACGAGGTGACGGTGGCCAATTACCGGCGCGTGGTGCTGACCGCGATGCAGGAGGTGGAAGACGGCATCACCGGGCTGGCCGCGCTGGACCGCGCGAGCGCGCAGGCGCAGACGGCGGTGGCCTCGGCGCGCCGCGTGCTCGACATGGCGACCAGCCGCTACGAAGGCGGCGCGTCGACCTACTTCGACGTGATCACCGCGCAGCAGGCGCTGCTGGCCAGCGAGCGCCAGGCGGCTCAGCTGCTAGGGCAGCGGCAGCTGAGCTCGGTGTTCCTGGTGAAGGCGCTGGGCGGTGACTGGCAGGGCGGGGTGCGGGCCGCGGCGAACTGATCCACCGGCATCGGACATTCGACCGATGCCGCTGCCGCCCTGATCCGGGAACAGTACGGGACTCGATTCCACAGGAGTTCCCGAATGTTCCTCACCTTGTCTTCTTCCCTCTCTTCCAACGTGCTGCCGCGCATGGCGTCGGCGCTCGCCCTGGTGGGCGGCCTGCTGCTCGCCGGCACGGCCTCGGCGGCCGACCCCAGCGTGCACATTCGCGGCGAAGTCGTCGCGGTGCGCGACCACCAGGTCGACATCAAGGCCCGCAACGGCGCGGTCACCACCGTGCAGCTGCCCGACGGCTACCAGGTCATGGACGTCTCGAAGACCAGCCTCGCCGCGGTCAGCGAGAACAGCTACCTCGGCATCGCCGCGGCGCCTGCGGCCGGCGGCAAGGTCCGCGCACTCGGCGTGATGGTGTTTCCCGAAGGCGCCCGCGGCCTGAACGAAGGCCACTTCCCGTGGGACCTGGCCAAGCGCAGCACGATGACCAACGCCACCGTCGCGAAGCTGGTGAAGAAGGGCAGCACCAGCGAGCTGGAGATGCGCTTCGGCGACAAGACGCAGGCCGTGCTGGTCGACAACGCCACCGTGTTCGGCCAGTTCGTGCCGGGCCAGCCGGCGCTGGTGGTGCCTGGCGCCAAGGTGATGGTGATCGGCCAACCGACCGACGGTGGTCCGGTGACCGCCCGCATCGTGCTGGTCGGCCGCGACGGCTTCATTCCGCCGATCTGAGCCATGGACGCGCCGGGCAACGATCGGCCGCCCCGCTGGGTCCGTGCGACCCACTGGATCCATGCGGCGAGCTTCTTCACGCTGCTCACGAGCGGCTGGCAGATCTACGCGGCCGACCCGTTCTGGCTGCCGCCGTTCCCCGCGTGGGCAACGCTCGGCGGCTCGTTGCCCGGCGCGCTGCAATGGCACTTCGCCGCGATGTGGGTGTTCGTCGCGAACGGGCTGGTGGCGGTGGTCACGCTGATTGCCAGCGGTCGCCTGCGCCGGCTCTACCTGTCGGTGAGCGGGGCGGGCTTCCGGGCGGACCTGAAGCGCTTCCTGCGCAACCCGTTCGACCACGGCGACGGCGGCCGCAACGCGATCCAGAAGCTGGCCTACCTGGGCGTGCTGGTGGTGCTGGCGCTGGAGGTGGCTTCGGGCCTCACCCTGTGGAAGCCGGTGCAGTTCCAGGCGCTGTCGGCGCTGCTCGGCGGCTACGAGATGACGCGCCGCATCCATTTCACCGGCATGGCGGCCTTGGCGTGCTTCGTCGTCGGGCATGTGGCGTTGGCGCTGGCGTCGCCGCAGCTGCTGTTGCCGATGCTCGGCCTGCGCCGGAAGACACGAAAGGAGACGCGATGAACCGCACGCCTGCCGATGAAGATGCCGCATGGAGGCTGCTGTCACGCGAGCTGCAGGCCCGCGGGGTCGCGCTCGATCGGCGTGCCTGGTTGCGCCTGTCGCTGGCGGGCGGCGCGTCCGCGCTGCTGGCCGGCTGCGACGTGACCGACACCGAGGGCATGCAGGCGGTGCTGCGGCGCATCTCGCGCTTCAACGACGGAGCCCAGGCAGCGCTGCTGCGCCCCGGCCTGCGCGCGCCCGAATACACACCGGCGCAATTGACGAAGCCGTTCCGCTTCAACGCCTTCTACTCGGAAGCTTCGGTGCCCGAGATCGACGAGGCAAGTTGGCGGCTGGAGGTCCGCGGCCGCGTGCAGCATGCTGCCGCGTGGACGCTCGGCGAGATCCGCGCGCTGCCGGTCGTCACCGAGATCACGCGCCTGATCTGCATCGAAGGCTGGAGCGCCATCGGGCAGTGGAGCGGCGTGCCGCTGTCGCACTTCCTGCGCCATGTGGGAGCCGACCTGTCGGCACGCTACGTCGCGTTCCGCTGCGCCGACGGCTACTACACCAGCATCGACATGGAGAGCGCGATGCACCCGCAGACGCTGCTCGCGCACGGCTTCGCCGGAGCGACGCGCCTGCCCGACGAGTTCGGCTTTCCGCTGCGGCTGCGCATTCCGATCAAGCTCGGCTTCAAGAACCCGAAGCACCTGGTCGGCCTCACCGTCACCGACGAGTTCAGCAGCGGCTACTGGGAAGACCTGCACGGCTACAACTGGTTCGGCGGGCTGTGATGCGCTGCCAGCAGCCGGCTTCGCCCTCAGGTGCGCCGCGCCGTCAGCCACTTGGCGGACGGCAAGGCTTCGGCCACCACGCGCACTTCACCGATCTTGCCGAAGAAGCCGTCGGCGCGATCGCCGTCCCAGGAGCCGGCACCGACCACCCAGGGTGAGCCGGCCGACAGCGTGGCCAGCCCCGGCACGTTGCTGGTGTTGCGCAGCACCGGCGCCCCTTCGACGTACATCACGGTGTCGTGCGTCGTCGGGTCGTTGACGATCGCGATGTGCACCCAGGTGTCCGCAATGATCTCGCCCGACCAGCTGGCATCGCCTTCGCGCGCGCCGGTGATGTCGGGCACCACCTCCCACTGCACCTCGCGCAGGCTGGAGATCGCGAACAGCATCGGCGGGGATTCCGGATCGCCGCCGTCGAAGCCGGCCAGATCGCCGCGCTTGCCGTCGCGCGTCATGATGTTCATCCAGGCGTGCTTCGACTTGTCCCAGGCCTTGTCGATCTTGATGAAGGCCTCGATGGTGTAGCCGGTGGCGGCGAAGGTGAGTGCGTTGATGGCCGCCGTCGTGTCGGTCAGGAAGTAGCTCATCCGCGGCGTGTTCTTGTCGGTGTTCAGGAACGCCACCGAGCCCGGTGCAGCCGACAGGCGGTGGTGGTCGCTGCTCCAGACGATGTCCGCCGCCTGCGCGCCGACGATCACGCTGGTGTTGAGCGCATCGCGCTTGAGCGGGTTGGCGCCGGTCACGTCAGCGATCTGGGCCCCGGGTGCCACGGCCGCGCCCTCGGTGCCGCCGAAGAAACGCCAGTGCGCGATGGTGGAGGCCACCTTGGGGTAGTCGTCGGTGTCCTTGGCCGCCAGCTGGGTCGGGGCCGCGGGCTCGTCGTAGCCCTTCAGGACCAGGGCCTTGGCCTGCTCCACCAGCGACGATGCCACCGTGGCCTGGCCGGTGCCGAAGCCCGGGTTGAAGCGGGCGAAGCGCTTCGCGAAATCCATGCCGATGGAGAAGCTGTGGTTGGGCTCGGTCAGCACGGCCTGGTCGAAGGCATTCAGCGTGTCTGCCGGCTTCATCGGCACCCAGGGCGAGAACGACAGCACCTTGATCTGCTGGTTCGTCAGGTCGAACTCATACAAGCGCATCAGGCCGTTGCCGCCCTGGTAGGCCATCTGGTAGTCCACCACCATCTCCTCGACCGCGTTGCCGAAGTCGTTGGTCTTGGTCAGGTGGGCGCCCCCATGATGGTGGCCGTTCAGCGTCATGAAGATCTGGTCGTTGTCGCGGATCAGCTTCTCCCACAGCATCTTGCCGTAGCCGGTCTCCAGCGGGCTCACGGCGTCCGGTGCGATGTTCAGCAACTGGTGGTTGACCAGGATGACCGGCAGCGTCGGGTGGCTCGCGATCACGCCGCGCGCCCAGGCGATGCCGGCGTCGGAGATGCGCCACGACAGCGACAGCACCAGGAACTGCTGGTCCTGCGCCTTGAAGACGTGGTACTCGTGGAAGCCGGTGCCGTCGCGCTCGCCGAAGGTGGACTGGCGCTTGGCGCGCTTCGCGCCGAACCATTGCAGGTAGGGTTCGTTGGCCAGCACGCGCTGGGTGTCGGTGCCGGTCGTCGGGCTCGCGTCGTAGTCGACGTCGTTCAGCACGTCGTGGTTGCCTGCCAGGATCGAGTACGGCACCTTGGCCACTTCCAGCACCTGCATCGCGGTGTCGGCCACCTTCCATTGCTCGGGCTTGCCGACCTGGTCCACCACGTCGCCCAGGTGGATGACGAAGGGGATGTTGAGCCGTTGCGCGTTGTCGGCGATCCAGCGGGTCTGCGCGAAGTACGGCTCGCTGCCGTAGTGGCGCTCGTACTGGCTGCTCTCCGTGGACGTGGCGTAGCGTGAATAGAACTGGGTGTCGGGCAACACCGCCAGCGCAAAGCTGGAGATGCTGGTGGATGCGGGCGCGGCGTCACCGTCGCCGCCACCGCAAGCGGCCAGCAAGCCACCGGTGGCGACCGTGGAAGCGGACGCGAGGCTCATCTTGAGCAGGCTGCGGCGCTGGATAGAGGGGTACTTGTTCATGGAAACCACTCTAGGGGCGCCATATGCAGTTGCCGTGACAGTTCGATGATCGCGCGCACGCAACACCGGGTCACTGCGTTGTCACGAGGCGTTCCTAGGATCCATCCCTTTTTGCGAAGGAATCCATCGTGTTCATGTCCCATCGGATCAAGCTTCTGTCGTTGTTGTTGGGAGGCGTGTCCCTGATCTACGCCTGTGGCGGTGATGGCGACAGCGGCAGCAGCCCCGTCAACGAGCCGGCCGGCAAGTGGACGGCCGGCGACCTGCACGTGCACACCGTGCAATCCGATGACTCGCGCACGACGCAGACGCTGGACTTCGTGCTGAACAAGGCCTTCGCGACCTACAAGCTGGACTGGATGGCGCTGACCAACCACCTGCGTTCGTCGAAGTACGACAACAACGGCACGCTGCTGGCCACGCCGGTCCCGTTCGCGTACGGGATGGCCTCGTACGAGATCCCGCGCGTCAAGGCGCTGCAGGCCGGCGGCACCTATGCCGACAAGCTGATCTTCTCGGGCTTCGAATGGGACATGCCGACGCATGACCACCTGGGCGTGGCCTTGTTCGAAGGCGCGCCGGCGCTGCAGGCGTCGACCGGCGGCGCGAAGGAGTTCCAGTACGCCTTCACGACGCTGGCGGAGTCGCAGTTCGATCCCGCCGACGTGGCCGTCTGGAAAACGAAGTACCCGCAGCGCTTCAACAGCACGGCCGCGGACGCGCTGCAGGCGATCTCGTGGCTGAAGACGAACTACCCCGCGACCAGCTTCGCGACCCTCAACCACCCGTCGCGCAACCCCGGCAAGTACACGATCAGCGACCTGCGCCAGATGAACGACCTGGCACCCGACATCGTGTTCATGATCGAGGGCATGGTCGGCAACCAGATGGAGCCGAACCGCGGCGGCTACACCTCGGCCTACGTGCCCGAGAACGCGCCGAACCGCACCTACGGCGGTGTCGATGCCATCGTGGCCCAGCTGGGCGGCACCTGGGATGCGTTGCTGGGCGAGGGCCGGCGCATCTGGAACATCGCCGACTCCGATTCGCACTTCGAGATCGACGCGGCCAGCAACAGCAGCGGCTACTACCCGGGCGAGTATTCGAAGAACCACGTCTGGGTGGCCGACGGCCAGGCCGGCGTCGGCGGGCTGACGAAGAGCCTGCGCGACGGCCGCATGTTCGGCGTGTTCGGCGACCTGATCAACGCGCTGGATTTCCGTGTGACCGGGTCCTCCGGCAAGGGCTTCATGGGCCAGGAGATCAAGGTGCCCGCCGGCGAGAGCGTGACGGTCACGATCCGCTTCAAGAGCCCGGCGCTGAACAACTACCAGAAGCCGGTGGACAGCGGCTCGCTCGGCAACATGAAGCCGGTCGTCGACCACGTCGACCTGATCGTCGGCGACGTGACCGCCAAAGCTGCGCCAGGCACGCCGGCCTATGCCGTCGCGGCGAATGCCTCGACCCGCGTGCTGCGCCGCCTCACCGCGGCCGACTGGAAGGTCGATGCCGACGGCTACTTCGCGGTCAGCATCCCGGTCGAGGCGAAGAAGAACCAGTACTTCCGCCTGCGCGGCACCAACCTGGCCCCGGACGTGGCAGGGCTGACCGCCAACGGCGAGCCGCTGGCCGACCAGCAGACCGCCGGCGCCGACAACACCGCCCGCGTGAACGCCATCAATGACCGCAACTATGGCAGCCTGTGGTTCTATTCGAACCCGGTGTTCGTGACGGTCACGCCGTAGGCATCGCTCAGGGCAGCTCGTCGACGTTCTTCGGCCAGCTCGCCTTCAGCAGCCGCGACAGCGCCCGGTCGGCCAGCAGCTTGCCGCCGGTCTGGCAACGCGCGCAGTAATTGGTCTCGTTGTCGGCATGCACGATGCGCTGCACCGGCGTGCCGCACACCGGGCAGGGCTGGCCGAAGCGGCCGTGCACGGCCATCTGCGGGTGGAACGCGGTGACCTTCTCCGGCCAGTCGCCGGCCTCGGCGCGCAGGCGTTCGGTCCACTCGGTGAGCACCGCGCGCGTCGCGTCGAAGAGCTGCGCGACCTGCGCCGGCTGCATCGCCTTCGACAGCAGGATCGGTGACAGCTGCGCGCGGTGCAGGATCTCGTCGGAGTAGGCGTTGCCGATGCCGCTGAACAGCCGCGGGTCGGTGAGCTGGCGCTTCAGCGTGTGGTTCTCGTGCAGCAGGCGCTCGCTGAAGGTGGCGAGGTCGGCGGTCAGCACGTCGATGCCGCCCGGGTCCATCGCCTGCAGCGCTGCGCGGTCGGCCACCACGTGCAGCGATGCGCGGCGCTGCGTGCCGGCCTCGGTGAGCACCAGGGTGCCGCTGTCGAACTCGAAGACGGCGAGGCTGATCTTGCCCGGCGGCTTGCCGCCCGGCGGCAGCCAGCGCAGCCGGCCGGCGATCATCAGGTGGATCACGAGGAAGAGGCCGTTGTCCAGCGCCAGCACGACGCGCTTGCCCAGCCGCTCGATGCCGACCACGGTGCGGCCCTCGGCCTGCGGCAGCGGCGGCTGCGCGGTGCGCAGCAGGAACGGGTGCAGCACCTTCACGCGCTGCAGCGCGCGGCCCTGCACCTTGTCGGCCAGGCGCTCGGTGTAGACGGTGATGTCGGGCAACTCCGGCATGGCGCGAGTGTGCCAGCGCCGCGGATCTCAGGGCGCGGGCCGTGCCGCGCGCCGGAAGCCTTCGTAGGCGAACGCAGCCGCAATGCGGTCGCAGTCGGCCGGCGACACCCCCGCCTCGCGGGCGGTGGCGAACCAGGTGCCGCGCACCTGCGCTTCCATCTCGTCGATCAGTCGCCGTGCCTGCTCGCGCTCCAGCAGAAAGCGCAGGCACTGCGACAGCAGGTTGTCGGCATTCGCGAAACGGCCCGCATCGCCGCAGGCCATCGCCAGGTCGCGCCGCTCGATGCTGACCGGCACGGCCGGCGTCAGGTCGTAGGCCGGCGACAGCTGCCAGTCGCGCCCCCGCGCGATCAGCGCATGGTTGCGCGGGTGATCGTCGATGTTGGAGATCAGCGCGTTGAAGCACATGCGCCTGAACAGCTCCGCCGCATTCGCCTGCGGCTCGCTGCAGGCCCGCCGCAGCTCCTCGGCCAGTTGCACGTACGACCAGTGATCGCGCGACTGGAAGGTGTCCTCGGCCCGCAGCATCGTCAGCGCGCTGACCATGCGGGCTCGCAGGTAGCCGCCTGGCACTCTCTCGCGGTCGAAGCGGCGGACCAGCAGCACGTCGCGCCCGGCGATCTCGACGACCCGGCTGTCGGCCGTCGTCAGGCCGCAGCGACGCGCCAGCGTCAGCATCGCGTGCTCGACGCGGGCGCTGTTCCAGGCATCGGTCGCCGCATTGAACTTTGCGATCCACAGCCCTGCCGCATCCTCCACCACCGCCTTCGGCCGGGCGCCGCCCATCGAGGTGCCGACCAGCAGCAGGTTCTCGACCTGCTCGGTCTCGGCATCGGCCGGGCGTTCGTCGTCGGCGACGATGGCATCGGCCGTGGCCTGCAGGCGGGCCAGGTCCAGGGTCTGGTTGAAGCTGCGCCTCGGTGCCGGCGGCGTTGGATTGAGGCCGAAGCCCAGGGCGCCGGCCCGGTCGTCAGGCGCGTGCAGCAGGTAGGCCAGTTCACCGGGCTGCGACTGGCCGAGGTGCCGCTGGATGACGCGCCGGCCCCAATGGTCGGGGCTGGCATCGCGCAGCGCGCCGAAGACGCCGTTCAGCGCGTTCGTCGTGCTGGTGCGCTCGCCGAGCCTGAGTTCCACCGGATCGATGGGCACCGCATCCTCCCGCGCGAGGTAGCTGCGCCCATAGACGAAACGCCCCTCGGGCACGCCGTGCCGGTTCACGCTCAACGCGAAGCGGCCACAGGTGACGGGCTCGGTCGCGCCAGGCAGGGTGATGTAGACGAAGCACTCGCCTGACGATTCAGAAGTCATTGCTCAGGCCGGCCTTCGCGCGGGCGCGCTCGCGCTCGGATGAGCGGGACAGGGCCTGACCCTCGGCATCGCGCTCGGGCATGGCCACCTCGTCGAGCTGGTTCAGCAGGTTCAGCGCCCACAGCATGGCCGCATAGGTCGCGACCGATGCCGATGGCTTGCCGTGCTCGGCATCGGCGACCGTCCGTCGGCCGACGCCGATCTTCGCGGCCAGGTGGTCGAGGGTCCAGTTGCGGCGCAGGCGCGCCGTGCGCAGGTCGCCGCCCAGTCGCCTGAGCGACTGCTCGACGGCGTGAGGCGGTGCGGCCAGAAGGGGATTGCGGGCGGTCATCGGCCGGCAAGGTAGCACGCCCTTTGACGCGTTGGCAACAAAAAGTTATCTCAAGAGTACTTTATCTGTATGAATGAGATCTCAAGTGAACACGCGGCTGGGCCGCCCGAAGCTACGCCCGGTCGATGAGGGACAATGCGCCCCTCGTGCCGCCTGCAGGCGGCGCCCCTCCCGCGAGTCCCCTACCCGATGTCCTCCGAGCTGACCCCGCAGGTGCGCCGCCGCCGCACCTTCGCCATCATTTCCCACCCCGACGCCGGCAAGACCACGCTGACGGAAAAGCTGCTGCTGTTCTCCGGCGCGATCCAGATCGCCGGCAGCGTGAAGGCGCGCAAGGCCTCGCGGCACGCCACGTCCGACTGGATGGAGATCGAGAAGCAGCGCGGCATCTCGGTGGCGAGCTCGGTGATGCAGATGGAATACCGCGACTGCGTCATCAACCTGCTCGACACCCCGGGCCACCAGGACTTCTCCGAAGACACCTACCGCGTGCTGACCGCGGTCGACGCCGCGCTGATGGTGATCGACGCGGCCAACGGCGTCGAGCCGCAGACGCGCCGGCTGCTGCAGGTCTGCCGCGCGCGCAACACGCCGATCCTCACCTTCGTCAACAAGATGGACCGCGAGGTGCAGGAACCGCTGGTGCTGATGGACGAGATCGAGCGCGAACTCGGCATGGGCGTCGTGCCCTTCACCTGGCCGGTCGGCATGGGCAAGCAGTTCCACGGCGTGATGGACCTGCGCGCGCAGCAGATGCGCGTCTTCAGCCCCGGCGAAGACCGCAACCACAACGACGACGAGATCCTCGCCGGCCTGGACAACCCGGCCTACGCCGAGCGCTTCGGCATGCAGTACGAGCAGGCGCAGGGCGAGATCGAGCTGGTGCGCGAGGCCGCACCCGCCTTCGACAAGGAAGCCTTCCTGGGCGGCCACCAGACGCCGATGTTCTTCGGCTCGGCGGTCAACAACTTCGGCGTGCGCGAGGTGCTCGATGCGCTGGTCGACCTGGCGCCTGCGCCCGGCCCGCGCCAGGCCACGCAGCGGCTGGTCGAGCCCGACGAGAAGAAGTTCACCGGCGTGGTCTTCAAGATCCAGGCCAACATGGACCCGGCGCACCGCGACCGCATCGCGTTCGTGCGCGTGGCCAGCGGCCACTTCGAGCGCGGCATGCGGCTGAAGGTGGGCCGCTCGGGCAAGGAGCTGCGGCCGAACACCGTCGTCAGCTTCCTGTCGCAGCGCCGTGAGCTGCTCGACGAGGCCTTCGCCGGCGACATCATCGGCATCCCGAACCACGGCGTGCTGCAGCTCGGCGACACGCTGACCGAAGGCGAGAACCTGCTCTACACCGGGCTGCCGTTCTTCGCGCCGGAAATGTTCCGCAGCGTCGAGGTGGCCGATCCGCTGCGCACCAAGCAGCTGAAGGCGGGCCTGCAACAGCTGGGCGAGGAGGGCGCGATCCAGGTGTTTCGCCCGGTCGCCGGCTCGGTGCTGCTGCTGGGCGCGGTCGGCCAGCTGCAGTTCGAGGTGGTCGCGCACCGGCTGGAGCATGAGTACGGCGTGAAGGCGCGCATCCAGCCGAGCCGCTTCCAGGTGGCGCGCTGGGTGACCTGCGACGAGGCCGACGGCGGCGAGCGCGAGCTGAAGCGCTTCATCGACGCGAACGACCACCGCGTGGCCTACGATGCGGTCGATGCGCCGACGGTGCTGGTGGAGTACGCACCGGAGCTGCGCGCGATCGAGGCCAACTGGCCGAAGATCAAGTTCCACGCGCTGCGCGAGCACGCGGGACTCGTCTTCCAGAAGAAGCTGGACGGCTGAGCGCCGTTCACGCCGCGGGCCCGGCATCCGGCGCCCGCGGCAGGCAATTCGTCGCGCGCCCTCTTGCGCGACACCGGCCGGACCGGCACATTGCGTCCCAACGCAACGCCCGGAGACCCCGCATGATCGCCAGCTCACTCGTCGCCGCACTGCATTTCATCGCCGCGTTCGGCATTGCCGCGACGCTGTTCCTCGAGTGGCTCACGTTCAGCCGCACGCCGACGCTCGCCGAGGCGAAGCGCATCGCGCTGGCCGACCGCTGGTACGGCCTGTTCGCGATGGTGCTGCTGGTGGTCGGCTTCGTGCGCGCGGCGCAATTCGAGAAGGGCTGGTCGTTCTATGCGCACAGCCCGTTCTTCCACCTGAAGCTGACGCTGTTCGTGCTGGTCGGGCTGCTGTCGATCTACCCGACGGTGCGCTTCATCCGGTGGGCGCCGATGCTGAAGGCGGGGCAGACGCCGAAGGTCACCGAACGCGAGTACACGCTGATCTCGCGGCTGCTGGCCGCACAGATGGCGCTGCTGGTGCTGATCGTCATCGCTGCGTCATTGATGGCGCACGCGGTCGGTCTCTAGGCTTCTAGAATCCGCGCGCGGCCACACACGCCGAGCAGAAACGGGTTGCAGTACGGACCCGGCTGTGGGGTACCCCCACGGCATCGAGTCGACCTTGGCATTCGCGGTGCCAGCCAGCGTGCGCTGACGCGCACACCAGCTGACCACGAGACCGGCAGGTCGGCGTCCCTGGGCCGCACCCCGAACATGGACTCCCTTCGCTATCGCCGTCTGAATGCCCTTGCGTTGGCCTATGCGCTGTGGGCCGGTCCACAGACACGCGCGACACTGCGCGCGCGCGCCGTCGGCGCACTGGGAGACGAGCCGGCCTGGCTGACGCTGCTGCTCGACGAACTGCGGCCCGTTTCCGGTGCGACGTGGCAGCGGCAGAGCGTCGAGGACCTGGCCGATCGCCTCGAGCGCACCCGCACGTTCGCCGACGCGGTTCGGAGCACCCCCAGGCCGTTCGTCCAGCGCTGGATCCTGCGTGCCTCGCGCATGCACCCGGCGCCGCTGGGGCTGGACGATCTGAATCTGCCACCACTGCCGCACAGCGCCGCCATTGCCGAATGGCTGGGCATCACGCTCGACGACCTCGACTGGTTCACGCACGACCGCCGCCCGGCGTTGCCGCTTCACGCGCAGCACTACGGCTTCACGCTGCAGCCCAAGCGCAGCGGCGGCGGCCGGTTGATCGAATCCCCGCGCAGCCGGCTGAAGGCCTTGCAGGGGCGCGTGCTGCACGACCTGCTCGACAAGGTGCCGGTGCACGAGGCCTGCCACGGCTTCGTCGCGGGCCGTTCGGTGCTGACGCATGCGCGGCTGCACACCGGTCGGCCGGTGGTGATGCACTTCGACCTGAAGAATTTCTTCGGCCGCATCCTGGCGTCGCAGGTCGCGGCGGTGTTCCACACGCTCGGCTACCCGCGCGGCGTCGCGCGCCAGCTCGCCGCGCTGTGCACCGTCAGCACGCCCGAGCCGGTGATCGAACGGTTGCGCGACGATGGCTGGGTCGACTGGCAGGACGCCCGCGCGCTGCGCCGCGCCCACCTGCCGCAAGGAGCACCGAGCTCGCCGATGCTGGCGAACCTGTGCGCGTTCCAGCTCGACCTGCGGCTCGACGGTCTCGCCCACGTGCTCGGGGCGACGTACTCGCGCTATGCCGACGACCTGGTGCTGTCCGGCCCGGAGTCGCTGCGCCACGGGTTCGAGCGCATTGCCGGCTGGGTGGCTCGCATCGTGAAGGAGGAGGGCTGCACGCTGAACCACCGCAAGACGCGCCTGGCGACGCAGGCATCCGCCCAGCGCGTCTGCGGCGTCGTCGTCAATTCGCACCCGAACCTGCCGCGCCGCGAGTTCGACCGGCTGCGCGCCACGCTCCACCAGTGCGCGCTGCGCGGCCCGGCATCGCAGAACCACGACGGCCATGCCGATTTCCGCGCCCACCTGTGGGGCCGCGTGCAATGGGCGGCGCAGCTCAACGCCGCCAAGGCGGCGCGCCTGCACACGTTGTGGCAGCGCATAGACTGGTAGCCCGGATTGGCATCCGGGGCTACGGACTCACCAGATGAACGCACCCACCGCGCCGACCCCGTCGCGCCTGTCGCTGTACCTGAACCTGATCCGCTGGGATCGTCCGGCCGGCAGCTACCTGCTGCTGTGGCCGACGCTGTCGGCGCTGTGGATGGCGGCCGGCGGCTTCCCCGGCTGGCACCTGCTGGTCGTCTTCACGCTCGGCACCTTCCTGATGCGCAGCGCCGGCTGCGCCGTCAACGACGTCGCCGACCGCGATTTCGACAAGCACGTGAAGCGCACCGAGCAGCGCCCGGTCACGAGCGGCGCGATCGGCGTGAAACAGGCGCTGCTGTTCGGCGCCGCGCTCGCGCTGGCCGCGTTCTGCCTGGTGCTCACCACCAATGCGGTGACCATCGCGTGGAGCTTCGCCGCGCTCGCCGTCAGCATCTTCTACCCGTTCACGAAGCGCTTCTTCTCGATGCCGCAGGCGGTGCTGGGCGTCGCGTTCAGCTTCGGCATCCCGATGGCATTCGCCGCGGTGCGCGGCGAGGTGCCGGCACTCGCCTGGGGCCTGCTGCTGGGCAACCTGTGCTGGGTGATCGCCTACGACACCGAGTACGCGATGGTCGACCGCGACGACGACCTGAAGATCGGCATCAAGACCTCGGCGATCACGCTCGGCCGCTTCGACGTGGCCGGCGTGATGGCGTGCTACGGCCTGTTCATCGCAAGCTGGGGCGTGCTCGGCGCGCAGCAGGGGCTGCGCTGGCCGTTCTTCGCCGGCCTGGCGGTGGCCGCGGCCATCGCCGGCTGGCACTGGACGCTGATCCGCACGCGCACGCGCGACGGCTGCTTCCGTGCCTTTCGGCTCAACCACTGGCTGGGCTTCGCGGTGTTCGCCGGGGTCGCCCTTCAGTCCCTGCTGTCGAGCGCCGCGTTGCCGCACGCCGGCTGATCAGGGATACAGGCCGCGCTCCTCGCGCGCGATCAGGATCCGCTCGCACGCCACCGCGAAGGTCGCGGTGCGCAGCGTGATCTTGTGCTTCTCCGAGGTCTCGTAGATGTGGCGCAGCGCATCGACCATGATCTTGTCGAGCCGCACGTTGATCTCGTCCTCGCTCCAGAAGAAGCTGCTGAAGTCCTGCACCCATTCGAAGTAGCTGACGGTCACGCCGCCGGCATTGCAGATCACGTCGGGCACCACCAGGATGCCGCGGTCGTGCATCACGTCGTCGGCGTCGGGCAGCGTCGGGCCGTTCGCGCCTTCGAGCACCAGCTTCGCCTTCAGGCGGTTCGCACGCGCCGCGGTGATCTGGCCTTCGAGCGCTGCCGGGATCAGGATGTCGCAGTCGACGTCCCAGAAGGCCTCGTTGTCGATGCGCTCGGCATTCTTGTAGTTGGCGATGCCGCCGTCGCGCTTCAGCACTTCCATCGTGTCGGCCATGTCGAAGCCGTTCGGGTTCACGAGCGTGCCGGTGTGGTCCTGCACCGCGACCAGCTTGGCGCCGGCCTGCACGAACAGCTCGGCCGCCGAGCTGCCGACGTTGCCCATGCCCTGCACCGCGATGCGTGCGCCATCGAGGTTCAGGTTGATGCGGCGCGCCGCCTCGCGGCCGGTCACGAACACGCCGCGGCCGGTGGCCTTCACGCGGCCGAGCGAGCCGCCCAGGTGGATCGGCTTGCCGGTGACGACGCCGGTCGCGGTGGAGCCGGTGTTCATCGAGTACGTGTCCATCATCCAGGCCATGATCTGGCCGTTGGTGTTCACGTCGGGCGCCGGGATGTCGCGCTGCGGGCCGATGATGATGCCGATCTCGCTGGTGTAGCGACGCGTCATGCGCTCCAGCTCCTTCATCGACAGCGCCTTCGGGTCGACCCGGATGCCGCCCTTGGCGCCGCCGTACGGCAGGCCGACGCCGGCGCACTTGATCGTCATCCACGCGCTCAGTGCCATCACCTCTTCGAGCGTGACATCAGGGTGGTAGCGCACGCCGCCCTTGCCCGGGCCGCGCGACAGGTTGTGCTGCACGCGGTAGCCCTCGAAGTGCCGCACCGTGCCGTTGTCGAGCTCGATCGGCACGTCGACGATCAGCGCGCGCTTCGGGCGCTTCAGCGTTTCGCCCCATTTGGCCAGCGATCCGAGATAGGGGAGCACGCGGTCGACCTGCGACAGGTAGGTCTGCCAGGGACTATCGGCGTGCGGGGTGACATAGGACAGGTTGCTCATGCGGGTCTCCGTGGGGGGAAGTCGTCATGCCCTGGCGCCGCGCGAACTCGTGGCCCACGCCGCCGGCATGGAGCGCGACTGTAGGCCCGCGGCGCCCGAATTTCTCACCGAAGCTCATGCCTCCTTTGCATGATGTGTTCCAGGCATCGCATGGCTTGCGCTGCCACAGGGTTGGAATCAGCCGAATTCGTCGCCCAGTTCACGCGCGCGGCGCTGCGCCGCCTTCACGGCCGAGACGATCGCGCCGTGCACGTCGCTGCGTTCCAGCGACGTGATCCCGGCGTAGGTCGTGCCGCCCTTGGACGTGACGCGCTCGCGCAGCAGCGACGGCGGCTCGCCCGATTGCAGCGCCAGCGCCGACGCGCCGGCAAAGGTCGCGAGCGCCAGCTCGCGGCCCTGCTCGGCGCTCAGGCCCATGTCCTGTGCCGCCTTCATCATCGCCTCGACGAAATAGAACACGTAGGCCGGGCCGGAGCCGGACAGCGCGGTGACGGCGTCGAGGTCTTCCTCGCGCTCGACCCACAGCGTGCGGCCGGTGGGGGCCAGCAGGCGCTCGACCTGCAGCCGCTCGTCGGCGCCGACGGCCGGCCGTGCGAACAGCCCGGCGATGCCCTGGCCGATCAGCGCCGGCGTGTTCGGCATCGAGCGCACGACGCGTTCGCTGCCGAGCGCGCGTGCGATGTCGCCGCTGCGGATGCCGGCCATCACGCTGAACTGCAGCGCGGCGGCGATGTGCGCGGCGCACGCGGCGGACGCCTCCTTGAAGTTCTGCGGCTTGATCGCCCAGACGACGACCCCGGCGCGCTGCAGCACCGAGCCGGGGGCCTCGAGCGTGATCACGCCCAGATCGCGTTGCAGCCGCGAGCGCTGCTCGGCGTTCGGCTCCAGCACCAGGATGTCGCCCGGCGCGCGGCCGCTCTTGAGCAGGCCGCCGATGATGGCGCTGGCCATGTTGCCGCCGCCGATGAATGCAATGCTGTTCATGGGGTCAGTGTAGGAGTTTCAGGGCCGCCTCAGCCGCTTGCCCATTGCCGCAACAAGCGCTCGGTGTCGCGCAGCGCGGGCTTGGCCAGCACGTGGAACGACAGCCGGCCGGGCGAGGGCCAGCCGCGCGGATCGCGCCGTGTCAGCACGTCGAGGTCGGCCGGGATCGCCGACTGGTTCAGGCAGCCGATGCCCCAGCCGGCGCGCATCGCGGCCACCGCGCCGTGGCTGCCGGTGCAGCTGAGCTGCAGGTGGTACGGCCGCGCGCTGCGGGCCAGCGCGGCCAGCGCCATCGCGCGCACCGGGCAGTCGGGGCCGAGCAGCACCAGCGGTGCCGGCGTGCGGGCGGGTGGCTGCCAGCCGGGTGCCGCCACCCAGGACAGCGGTTCGCGGCGCAGCAGGCGCGCGCCGGGCAGGGCCTTGTCGCTGGTGACGACGGCCAGGTCCATCGCGCCGGCCGCCCACAGTTGCTGCAGTGCAGCGGAACTGGCCCACAGCAGCTCGAAGCGGGCCTGCGGCTGGGCGTCGCGCAGCAGCGCGAGCAGGTCGGCGAGGCGCGCCGGCAGGAAGTATTCGCTCAGCCCGATGCGCCACAGCGCGGCCTGCTGCGCCGGCTGCACCGAGGCGCGCGCCTCGTCCTGCAGCTCGATCAACCGGCGCGCGTGCGGCAGGAAGCGCTCGCCCTCGGCCGTCAGCGCGAGCGCGCGCGTGCTGCGCTGCACCAGCCGTGCGCTGACGCTCGCCTCCAGCTGCTGCAGGTGGGTGCTGACGGCCGATTGCGTGCGGTTCACGCGCGCCGCCGCCCGCGTGACCGAGCCGGCCTGCGCGATCGCGATGAAGCTGCGCAGCCACAGCGGGTCGAGGTCAGTCATGTCGGTGACTCATCAGAATCTTCCATCAATGTGATCGGATCAAATCGTTTCACGGATGGATGCTGGGTGCCTACAGTGTGCTTGTCAACCCAACCACCGAAGGAGTCTTCCATGCCCTACCTGCACATCCAGATCTCCGGCGCTGCCGACGATGCCCTCGCCGCGAACGTCGCCCGCAACGCGACCGAGCTGACCGCGCGCCTGCTCGGCAAGGATCCGTCGCTGACGGCGGTCGTCGTCGACTTCATCGCGCCCGGCCGCTGGTTCATCGGCGGCAGGCCGCTGTCCGGTGGCGGCCCGCGCAGCTACCACTGGATGGTCAGCATCACCGACGAGACCAACACCAAGCGCGAGAAGGCCGTCTACCTGGAGGCCGTGCACCGGGCGATGGATGAACTGCTGGGTGGGGTGGCCGAGCATTCGTACGTGCACGTGGCCGACCTGCGCGCCAGCGCCTACGGTTTCGGAGGGCTCACGCAGGAGCACCGCTACCAGCATCCGGCGTGAGCTTCGGATCGCCATCGGCCGCTTCGGATCGGCAGCGGCCGGCGCCTGCGCCAGCACCTACCTTGACGCTGTCGTACGCAGCGGGGGCGTTCCCCGTTCACCGGAGCATCGCCGTGGCCATTCCGAATTCGCCTTCTCATGCCGTCTCCCGCTCGCGCAGCTCGTCGATCGCGCTGCAGGAGCTGCCGCCCCTGCCGGCCTCGTCGGCCAACTCGACGGCGTCCCAGCGCCCCGCGGCCGAGGGGCCCCTGCAGAGCCGGCGCAACAGCGAGGCGTCGCTCGCCCGTTCTGACAGCGGCCGGGCCTCGACACGGGCTCCGCGGCAGAGCTCGTCGAGCCTCGGGGCCGCCGGTTCGCGCCGCAACTCCGCCGATTCGGTCGAGTTGCAGATGCCGGGCGGATTCAACCCGTCGATCCACTCGACCGAAGCGCCGCCGCCGATCGAACAGGCGCCCGACCACCTGGCCTCGATCGAGGCCGCCCAGGTGCCGAGCTTCCGCGACGTCAACCCGTATTTCTTCAAGAAGAGCGCCTTCCATGCCAGGCTGCCGAACGACGTCACCGGCTGCGTCGCCTTCGTGCTCAGCTCGATGCGCCGCGATGACGCGGACATCCAGCCGCTGAAAGACCTGGCGGAGAAGCAGTCGAAGGTGCTGCAGGACCACGGCATCACGACCCGCGAGCAATTCATCCGCCTGCTGAACCAGGTCGAGTGGCGTGATCGCGGCACGGCGCTGATGCACGGCATGGCCGGCGCCAGCGGCTTCAACACCGGCTCCGCGATCGTCGATTTCGCGCTCGCCGACAAGGCGCTGGAAGGGCTGCTCGGCAGCTGGAAAGACGTGCCGGCCGCGCTGCCGGCCTACGCCGCCGGCGCCTTCCTGGGCGTGATGATGTCGGCGATGGACGTCGGCACCGGCCCGGCCGTCGGCAAGACCTTTGCCGACGCCTACTACCTGCGGCCGCCGGAAGACCAGACGCCCGACCCGCTGAAGGGTGCGAATGCGCACACGAAGACGAGCCTGGCGATCAACCTCAGCGTGGCAGCCGGAGCGAGCTTCGGTGCCGCCCGCAACGGCGGGATCCGCATCCCGCAGACGGCCATCACCCACCACGTCGGGTCGACGAAACAACGGACGCTCGGCGACAACGTGATCGACGTGGCGGGCGGCGAGACGATCGGCGGCGGCGGCATGCAACTCGTCCGCAACAGCCTCGACAACGGCGCCGGGCGCTCCGGCTTCCAGCACTTCCTGGCCCGCGAAGACCTGGGCGCCTGCCTGGATCACCTGGACAAGCCGGCGCTCGAGCAGATGGCCAGCGTCGCCAGGCGCTTCGGCAGCTACGGCAAGAACGTCGTCACCGAGATGCCGGCCGCGGTGAAGTCGGTGCTGGCCAGCGCCCCCGGCTGGACCTCGCACGGCGTGCTCGGCGGCAGCTTCGGCGCGCTGTTCTCGATGCTCGTCGCGATGCCGAAGACGCTCGAGGCCCACGGCATCAGCAAGAAGGACGCCGAGCTCTACACGCAGCTGGCCAAGTACGCGGTGCTGCAGGCGGTCTACCACGTCTGGGGCGGCGCGATGGGGGCCGTCGCCGGCCCGCGGGCGAAGGCCGACCCTTCGGCGGTCTAGGAAGGGTCACGGCGCGATACTCGCGCCCCCTTGTCCGGACCGGAGGCCCGCGATGCACCTCGAAGGATCGTGCCATTGCGCCGCCGTGCGCTTCAGCCTCGAAGCGCACAGCCCGCAGCCCTACATGCACTGCCACTGCAGCATCTGCCGCAAGACGGCCGGCGGCGGTGGCTACGCGATCAACCTGGGGGGCGATTCCGCGACGCTGAAGGTGCGCGGCCGCAAGCACCTGGCGGTCTACCACGCGGTGATGCGCGAACCCGGCCAGCGGGCGACGCGCTCGAAGGCGCAGCGCCACTTCTGCGTCAAGTGCGGCAGTGCGTTGTGGCTGTGGGATCCGCGCTGGCCCGAGCTGATTCATCCGCATGCGTCGGCGATCGACACGCCGCTGCCCCGGCCGGCCGAGGTCGTCGAGGCGGCGCTCGCATTCGCGGCGCCCTGGGTCGACGTGCCGAAGGGGCGCGGCCATGTGCATGCGCAGCATTGGCCGGACGAGTCGCTGGCCGACTGGCACCGGCGGCATGGTGTCTGGAGCGAGTGAGCTGTTGTGGCGGGTGCCCCGTGGCGGTGCAGATTGCTGCGCGCCACGCAAAGCAGTTTCAGCTTGGGCGCAAAAGCCGCGGCCGGACGCGAACATCACGTACGTGAATACCACGAGGGCGGATCGGGGCGAATGCGCGAGCATCGATGCTGGTCGCAACGAAGCACCGCAACACGACACGCCGACGCCGCGCGTGATCGTCGTGTCCTACGGGAACACAGGGCTTTGCCAGGACTGAAGTTCATTCACCCGCCGCACGCAGGAGACAACATGCGCAGCCCCTGGACCCGTTTTTCCACCCCCTTTGTCGCGAGCGCGCTGAGCCTGGCCGCCGCCGCTGCATTCGCCGCCGACCCGATCAAGATCGGCGTGGCCGGCCCGTTCACCGGCGGTTCATCGTCGATGGGTGTCAGCATGCGCGACGGCGTGCGCCTGGCGGCCGACGAGATCAACAAGGCCGGCGGGGTGCTGGGCCGCCAGCTGGTGCTGGTGGAGCGCGACGACGAGGCGAAGAACGAGCGCGGCGTGCAGATCGCGCAGGAGCTGATCAACAAGGAGAAGGTGGCCGCCACCGTCGGCTACATCAACACCGGTGTCGCGCTCGCCTCGCAGCGCTTCTACCAGGACGCGAAGATCCCGGTGATGAACAACGTGGCCACCGGCTCGCTGATCACGCACCAGTTCGACAACCAGCCGGAGAACTACATCTTCCGCAACGCGGCGCACGACAGCATCCAGGCGCCGATGATCGTTGAAGAGGCGATCACGCGCCGCGGCTTCAAGAAGGTCGCGATCCTGGCGGACTCCACCAACTACGGCCAGCTGGGCCGCGAGGACCTGGAGAAGGCGCTCGCGCTGAAGGGCGTCAAGCCGGTCGCGGTCGAGAAGTTCAACATCAAGGACGTCGACATGACGGCCCAGCTGCTGAAGGCCAAGGAGGCCGGTGCGGAAGCCGTGCTGACCTACGGCATCGGCCCGGAGCTGGCGCAGATCGCCAACGGCATGACCAAGCTCGGCTGGAAGGTGCCGCTGGTGGGCAGCTGGACCTTGTCGATGGCCAATTACATCGACAACGCCGGCCCGGGCGGCGAGGGGGCGCGCATGCCGCAGACCTTCATCCAGGAGCCGACGACGCCGAAGCGGCAGTCGTTCATCATCAATTACCTGAAGACCTTCAACCCGAAGAACGCGCGCATCGATTCGCCGGTGTCGGCAGCGCAGGGCTATGACTCGGTCTACCTGCTCGCCGCGGCGATCAAGCAGGCGGGCGGCACCGAGGGGCCGAAGGTGAAGGCGGCGCTCGAGGACCTGAAGGCGCCGGTCGAAGGCGTCGTGACGACGTACAACAAGCCGTTCAGCAAGGGCGACCACGAGGCGATCACCGCGAACATCCCGGTGTTCGGCGAGGTCAAGGGCCAGCGCGTGGTGTATGCGTATCCGGACGACTTCAAGAAGGCGTCGGAGGTGCGCGTGAAGGATCCGAACGCGAAGGGTGCGCTGGCCGCGACGAAGAAGTAGGCCGAGCCCGGGAAGACGCCGCCGCGGCCCGTGCCGAGGCGGCGTTTGTTGTTTGAGTCCTTGCAGGGAGCACCATGCAGATCCTGACCCAACTCGTCTACAGCGGCATTGCGCTCGGGATGATCTATGCGGTGATCGCGTTCGGCTACCAGCTGACGTTCGCGACCTCCGACACGCTGAACTTCGGCCAGGGAGACGCGCTGATGCTGGGCGCGCTGGTCGGGCTGACGCTGGTCGGCCTGGGCCTGAACTACTGGCTGATGATCCCGGTGGTGTGCGTGTTCGGTGCGCTGCAGGGCGCTTTCGTCGAGCGCATCGGCGTGCGCCCGGCGATCAAGATCAAGTCGGAGTTCGGCTGGATCATGTCGACGATCGCGCTGGGCATCATCTTCAAGAACGTGGCAGAGAACGTGTGGGGCCGTGACGACCTGAAGTTCCCGTCGCCGTTGCCGGAGTCGCCGCTGAAGTTCCTGGGTGCGAACGTGCTGCCGATGGAGATCCTGGTGGTGGTGGGTGCGTTGCTGATGATGCTGGCGGTGGAGTTCTTCAACCGCAAGACGATCTACGGCAAGGCGGTGGTGGCGACCTTCAACGACCGCGATGCCGCCAAGCTGATGGGCATCAACACGGGGTTGGTGATCACGTTCTCGTACGCGCTGTCGTCGCTGACGGCCGCCTTCGCCGGTGTGCTGATCGCCCCGCTGACGCTGACCGGCGCGACGATGGGCGCCGTGCTGGGCCTGAAGGCCTTCGCGGTGGCGATCATCGGCGGCCTGACCAGCGGCATGGGAATCATCGTCGGCGGGATCATCCTGGGCATTGCCGAGACGACGACCGGGTTCTACCTGTCGACCGGCTACAAGGATGTTCCCGGGTTGGTGCTGCTGCTGATCGTGCTGGCGGTGAAGCCCGCAGGCTTGTTCGGCAAGTCGGCGATCAAGAAGGTCTGACGATGTCGTCCTGTTCGAGCAAAGGCGCGGGTGGGGAGGCTGTGGCTCGCCGTCGGGTGCGGTCCTCGCCCCTGGCGGGGCGAGGACTTCCCTCCGCTGACTGGTTTCATGGCCCGTCGTCGAAACTCCCTCCGCTCACTTCGTTCGCTGTGGTCAAACAGTCGACGACAGTCAGTTCACGAAGCGCGCTGCGCGCGCGGGCCATGAAACCAGCCAGCTCCGGCGCCCCCTCCTTATTGGCGCTCCACAGCCTCCCCACCCGCGCCTTTGCGGCGCCGCCGCGCTGTGTTTTGGGGGAAAAGACTGAAGTGACTGACGAAGCATGCGAGCGCCCGCATGTTCAACGGTCACTTCAGTCTTTTCCTCCCAACAAGAGCGGGTGGTGCTGCGCGGCGGGTGTCGGGCTGGCCGGGGGGCGATTTCTGAGGCGACGGAGAAGCTTGGTCTCGGGGGTGGCGCGCGCCAGCGCGCTTCGTAGACTGACTCATCGCCACTGTTTGACCACAACGAACGAAGTGAGTGGAGGGAGTTTGGCGATGCACCCACGGGACCGAGCTTCTCCGTGGAGTCGGCCCGCCAGGGCCGACCGCCGAGGCATGAGCCCCCGGCCAGCCCGACACCCGCCGCGACGCGCAGCAGCAAAAGCAAAGCATGAAACGAACAACCCTCATCGCAGCAGCAACAGGCATAGCCGCACTCGTCGCCTTCCCGCTCGGCATCGAGAACCCGTACTACATCCACCTGGTCGAGACCATCATGATCTACGCGATCGTGCTGTTCGGCCTCGACATCGTCGTCGGCTACACCGGCCAGGTCTCGCTCGGCCATGCCGGCCTGTTCGGCATCGGCGCCTACACCGCCGGCGTGCTCGTGATGAAGCTTGCCGCTCCGCTGTGGGTCACGCTGCCGGCCGCGATCGCCGTCACCGCGGTGTTCGGTGCGCTGCTCGCGCTGCCCGCGTTGCGCGTCACCGGCCCCTACCTCGCGATGGTCACGCTCGCCTTCGGCACCATCGTGCAGATCCTCATCAACGAGATGAGCTTCCTCACCGAAGGGCCGATGGGCATCAAGCTCGACAAGCCGATGCTGTTCGGCCTGCAGCTCGACGAACGCGGCTACTACTGGGTCGTCGTCGCGATGCTCGTCGCCTCGCTCGTCGTCGTGCACCGCATCCTGCGCTCGCACCTCGGCCGCGCGTTCGAGGCGCTGCGCGGCAGCCCGGTCGCGTCCGATTGCATGGGCGTCTCGGTGTACCGCTACAAGGTCTATGCCTTCGTGATCAGCGCTGGTCTGGCCGGCCTGGCGGGTTCTCTCTACGCCTACTCCGAGCAGTACATCTCGCCCAACACCTACAACTTCGAGCTGACGGTGATGTTCCTGCTGGCCATCATCATGGGCGGGCGCAAGACGCGCAGCGGCGCGCTGCTCGGCGCCGCGATCATCGTGATGCTGCCCAAGCTGCTCGACGACATCGAGCTGTTCCGCTGGGTCGCGGTGCTGATCGCGATCGGCGTGGTCGCCGGCTCCGCCATCGCGCTCAAGAAGGGCAAGGCCACGCCGCGCACGGTGGCCGTGCCGGTGTTCGGCAGCGTCGCGCTCGCCGGCGTGTCGTTCGTGCTGACGACGATGACCGACTGGCGGCTGTCGATCTTCGGCGTCATCACGCTGTTCGTCGTGTACTTCCTGCAGGACGGCATCATCGGCTTCCTGCGTAACGCCCTCAACTGGCACAGCCGCGTCGAGGTGCCCGCCGTCGACGCCGCCTCCGCGCCGAAAGACGCCGTCTCGACCGCCGCCCAGCACAGCGCGCCGGAGCTGCTGGTCGCCCAGGGCGTGCTGATGCAGTTCGGCGGCCTGAAGGCGCTGAACAACGTCGACCTGAGCGTGCGGCGCGGCACCATCCACGGCCTGATCGGCCCCAACGGCTCGGGCAAGAGCACGATGATGAACGTGCTGACCGGCATCTACACCCCGACCGGCGGCACGCTCGCGTTCGCCGGCCGCTCGCTGGTCGGGCGCACCTCGTCCGACATCGCGCTGTCGGGCATCGCGCGCACCTTCCAGAACGTGCAGCTGTTCGGCGAGATGACGGCGCTGCAGAACGTGCAGGTCGGGCTGCACCACACCTTCCGCAGCCACCTCGTCGACGTCGCCGTGCACACGCCGCGCTACCGGCGCGAAGAGCGTGCGGCGGCGCAACGTGCACTCGCGCTGCTGGAGTTCGTCGGCCTTGCGGAACTGGTGCACGAGGAGGCGCRCAACCTGCCGTACGGCAAGCAGCGCCTGCTCGAGATCGCTCGCGCCCTGGCGCTCGACCCGCAACTGCTGCTGCTCGACGAGCCGGCCGCCGGCCTGACCGCGCCCGACATCAAGGAGCTGATCTCGATCATCCGCAAGATCCGCGAGCACGGCATCACGGTGATCCTGATCGAGCACCACATGGACGTCGTGATGAGCATCTGCGACACCGTGTCGGTGCTGGATTTCGGGCAGAAGATCGCCGAGGGCCTGCCGGCGCAGGTGCAGGCCGACGAGAAAGTCATCGAGGCCTACCTCGGTGGCCAGGCGGCCTGAGGAGCACGACATGCTGACCATCCAGAAGCTCGAAGCCGGCTACGGCAAGGTGCAGGTGCTGCACGGCATCTCGATCGAGGTGCCACGCGGCAAGGTCGTCACGCTGATCGGCTCGAACGGCGCCGGCAAGACGACCACGATGCGCGCCGTCTCCGGAATGATCAAGCCGAGCGCCGGCGAGATCAGCCTGAACGGCCAGCGCATCGACGGGCTGGAGTCGTACCACATCGCCAAGCGCGGCCTCGCGCACTCGCCCGAAGGCCGCCGCGTGTTCGCGACGATGACGGTGACCGACAACCTGACGCTCGGCGCCTTCCCGCGGCTGACCGGCAGCCGCCCGCGCGGCGACGTGAAGGCCGACCTGGAACGCGCGCTGGAACTCTTCCCGCGGCTGAAGGAGCGGCGCGAGCAGCTCGCCGGCACCTTGTCGGGCGGCGAGCAGCAGATGCTCGCGATGGCGCGCGCGGTGATGCTGAACCCCGAGATCGTGCTGCTCGACGAGCCGTCGATGGGGCTCGCGCCGATCCTCGTCGAAGAGGTGTTCCGCATCATCGCGCGGCTGAAGTCCGAGGGCGTCACGATGCTGCTGGTCGAGCAGTTCGCAGCCGCGGCACTGAACGTCGCCGACTACGGCTACGTGCTCGAGAACGGCCGCATCTCGGTGCACGGCCCGGCCGAGCGGCTGAAGAACGATCCGGCGGTGAAGGCGGCGTACCTGGGCGGCGGGCACTGAGCGTCAAGGGCGGACGCRCCGCCCTTGACGGGCTCAGCCGTCGATGCTCAGCAGCAGCTGCGTGGCCGTGTAGGTTGGCGTGACCTTGTAGCCGGTCACCGAGATCGTGCTGAACTTGCCACGCAGGCTCGTGCCCTTGAGCACGCTCAGCGTGTCGCCCACGCTCGGGGCGAACCCGGGCTTGAAGGTCACCGTCAGCGTGCCGCCCGTCAACGTCACCGTGCCGCCGGCGCTGACGCGGCCCGCGCCCGCATCGCCGATCTGCAGCGTCAGGTTGGCACCGCCCAGGACCGAGAGCGCCCCGCCGATCGACAGCGTGGACGGTGCGCTGCAGACGAGCGTGCCTGCACCGACGAAGACGTCGCCCGCCCCGAGGGCGGTGGCCGAACCCGCCACCAGCGAACCGCCCGTGATCTCCGTGCCGCCCGAATAGGTGTTGGCACCGGCCAGCGTCAGGGAGCCTGTGCCGGCCTTGGTGAGCTTGCCGGCGCCGGCGATGTCGTTGCGCCAGGCGTCCGCGGCACTGAAGCCACCGAGCGAGGCGTCCATGCCGACCGTCACGTCGCCGGTGAACGCGCCGTAGCCGTCAGCGGCGGCGAACAGGTTCAGGCGGCCCCAGCCCTCCTTGTCATCGAGGCCGGGGTAGCCCGACGGCAGCGCCGTGCTCTTCAACACCACGCGGCGCTGGCCCGCATCGAGATAGGGCAGCCGTGTTTCCAGCAGCGCTTCGGCCCCCTTGGGCACCGTGGCGGCCTTGCTGGTGTCGCCGATCGGCGTGAGCCCGTAGGTGAGGCGTCGCAGGTAGGCCACCCGGTTGGCGGCGCGATCCGCGAAGCGATCGGTCGACGTGTCGGCCGAGTGGGCGAAGGCGTTGAGCGCTTCGGCCGTCGTCACGCCCGCGGCGGCCTTCAGCGTGCCTTGCGCCTGGGCGAAGGCGGCCTGCTTCAGCGCGGCGTTGGCGGGGTCCACGATGTTCGCGGCCGCCGAAGCCTGGCCGAGAATGCGGCCCCCCATCACGTCGAGCGGCGAATGCATGCCGGCCAGGATGCGGTTCTCGCCGAGTTCGAGCCCGCGTGCCACCATCTCCTGGAAGCGCTGCGGAAACACGTAGGCCATGGCCACGGCATCGCGCGTGGCTTCCGYGGAGTGGCCGCTGATGTAGCCGCCGTCGGTGGTCGGCGTGCTGCTCTTCGCCGGCACCAGCGACGGCGCCACCACGACGCTCGTGCTCCAGCGCCACGGCCGCGCGTACTTGTAGAAGCGCTTGGCCGGCTCGGTGGACGCATTGGTGCCGATGGCACCGATGAAGTCGACGACGCTGCCGAAGCTGGCGTTGCCGCTGCCGCCCACGCCGATGTTGTTGCCGCCGTCGTTGTAGAGCACGCTGTTCGCGTCGGCCGCGATGCTCGAGATGGTGGTGGTCTGCTGGGCCGCGGTGCGCCATGCGCTCGTCACCGGGCCGAGGCCGTCGGTCACGCTGTAGCCCTTGCCGCGCCGGTCGTCGAGGTAGGCCGCCAGCTCCTGGGCCGCGGTGCGCCGGGACGTGAGGTCGACGACGTACTGGATGTTCGCTGCGTGCGTGCCGGCGTTGAGCACCGTGCCGTCGGTGGCGTCGCCCGGAATGCCGCTCCAGCTCGACGTCACGACCGCGGGGAAGCTGCCGTTCGCGGCGGCGCTGGCCCCCGCATCGACGAGCAGCGTGCTCGGCTTCCAGATGTCGAGAAACCCCGAGACGGCGCGCACGCCGGCGTTCGTGTCCAGCGTTGCATAGCGGGCGTCGCCGCGCTGGTTCGTGGCGGCGAAGTCGACGAAGGGCGGCACCGCCTGCACATCGGCCACCGGCGCGGTGTCGGCATGCCCCAGGCCTTGCGGCGCCGGCGGGGCGGAGACGGTTCCTCCGTCCGCAGGGCCGCTGTCACCGCCGCCGCCGCACGCGGCCAGTGCGCAGAGAGAAGCGATCGAGGCGGCGATCAGGTGGCGCCGGTGGAGGAACGGGTGCTGCATGGGGAGGTCGTCGGTTGAAAACCGGCGGACTCTATCGATGCCTGATGAAAGCCCGATGACGCTTCCCTGACGGCGGTCAGTCCCTGCCTTGCGCCAGCAGCCGCCGCAATGTCGCCCACAGCGCATCGTCGCGGAACGGCTTGGCCATGTGGTCGTCCATGCCGGCGGCCAGGCTGCGCTCGCGGTCGCCGTCCATCGCATTGGCGGTCAGCGCGACGATCGGCGTGCGCCGGCCGTCGCCGGCCTCCTGCTCGTGCTCGCGCATGCGGCGTGCCGCCTCGAAGCCGTCCATCAGCGGCATCTGGCAGTCCATCAGCACCAGGTCGGGCCGGTGCACCTTGAACGCCGCCACTGCCTGCTCGCCGTCGCCCACCACCTGCACCGACAGCCCCAGGCCCTGCAGCGCCGCCTCGGCCACCAGCGCATTCACCGGGTTGTCCTCGGCCAGCAGCACGTGGCCGCTCAGCAGGCGGCCGCTGCGCTCGCCGGTCGCGGCGGCGGGTTCGACCGGTGCGTCTTCCGGCGCCGTCGGCAGCGCCAGCGTCAGGCGGAAGTTCGATCCCTCGCCCGGCACGCTGGTGCACACCAGGTCGCCGCCCATCGCGCGCGCCAGTTCGCGTGCGATCGTCAGGCCCAGGCCGGTGCCGCCGTAGCGGCGTCGGAACGAGTTGTCGCCCTGCTGGAACGCATCGAAGATGCGGCCGCGGTCGACCGCCGCGATGCCGATGCCGGTGTCGCGCACGTCGATGCGCACCCGCCCGCGCACCGGGTGGTGCTTGACGATCACCGTCACCGAACCGGCCTCGGTGAACTTGATCGCGTTGCCCAGCAATTGCTGCAGCACCTGGCGCAACCGCGCCGCATCGCCCACCACCAGCGCCGGGCGTGTCATCGACAGGCGCGCCTGCAGCAGCAGCCCGCGCTCGCTCGCCGCGGGGGACGACTGCGCGACCACGTCGTCGACCAGCTGCGCGAGGTCGAAGCGCTGTTGCGCGAGCGCGATCGTGCCGCCCTGCAGGTGCGAGAAATCGAGGATGTCGTTGATCTGCGCCAGCAGGTGCTCGCCGGCGCGCTCGATCACGTCCCACTGCGCGGCGGTCGGCGGCTCGGGCTGGCGCCGCAGCAATCGCGCGAGCCCGAGGATGCCGTGCAGCGGCGTGCGCATCTCGTGGCTCATTGTCGCGAGGAACTGGCTCTTCACGCTGCTCTGTCGCTGCGCCAGCGCGAGCGCCTCGGCGCGCTCCTCGGCGATGCGGTCGGTGGTGAAGCGCAGCCGCAGCAGTTCGCGGATGCGCAGCTCGGCGCGGCGCGCCTCCCACAGCATCAGGCCGAGGAAGAGCAGCACGCCGATCGCGGTGAACATGCCAGCGCGGGAATCCTGCAGCGCCTGCGCCACCACCACCGGCAACAGCAGCGACACCAGGAAGGACGCGCACGCCGACCACGCGGCCTGCAGCACGAACAGCGCCACGGCCGACACGCCGACCAGCGAGGCCACCATCAGCGCGACGATGTCGGGGTGGTGCGGCGGGCTCAGCCACGCCACGGCCAGGCTCCAGACGAAGCCGTCGACCGCCAGCACCGCGAGCAGCCGGCCGCGCCACGGCCGGGTCGCCGGCTCGGCCTGCGCGAAGAAGCGCTGGCGCAGCAGCAGCCGCGTGCCGGTGATGGTGCAGCGCATCGCGAACCAGGCCCACAGCTGCAGCGGCGAGTCGTAGGGGATCAGGCCCCAGCACACCAGCAGCGCGAAGGGCACGCCGGTCATCGTGGCGGTGTGCGAGCGTTGGTAGAGCAGCGCCGTCTGCTCGTCGGCCACGAGGCGCGCCAGGTCAGCGCCGAGGTGCGGCGAGGAGGTGGAGGATTCCGCCGGAACTGCGGGCATGGAGGTCCTTGGCGGCAGCGATCGGCCGGATGACGCATTATCGGCAGCCTGTCGTCCCCGAGAGCACGCATGTCCTCCTCCTTCACTGCTCTGAAACCCGCGTTCTTGCGGGGCAGCTTGGTGGCTTCCGCACTGCTGGCGGGTGCCCACTTGGCGGCCGCGCAAGCACCGGCCGCGAACCAAACGCAGGCGGTCTACCTGATCGATCCGGCGCACACCCACATCCAGTGGGAGGTGCGCCATTTCGGCACCTCGACCAGCCGCGGCCGCTTCGACGACATCAGCGGCCACGTCACGCTCGATCGTGCGGCGCAACAAGGCGAAACGTCGATCACGATCGGTACCGCGTCGATCAACAGCGGCGTGGCGCCGCTCGACACCATCCTGCGCAGCCACAGCTTCCTCGACGTGAAGAACCACCCGCAGGCCTACTTCGTCGCCAGCCAGTTCCGCTTCGCCGACGGCAAGCCGGTGGAGCTGCGCGGCGAGCTGACGCTGCACGGTGCGTCGCAGCCGCTGAGCCTGCGCGCGGTCAGCTTCAACTGCTACGAGCACCCGGTGCTCAAGCGCGAGGTCTGCGGCGGCGACTTCGAGGCGGAGTTCTCGCGCAGCGGCTTCGGCATCACCTACGGGCTGCCGGTCGTCGGCGACACGGTGAAGCTGCAGATCGGCATCGAGGCCGTGCGGCAATGACGACACCGCTGCCCACCGGCGTGGAGGTGCTGGAGCGCGGCTGGCTGTCGTCGAACAACGTGCTGCTGCACGGCATGCACGACGAACAGGGCGAGGGCGCGGTGCTGGTCGACAGCGGCCATTGCCTGCATGCGCCGCAGACGCTGGCGCTGGTGCGGCAGGCGCTGGCCGGCGCGCCGCTCGCGCGCATCGTCAACACGCACCTGCACTCCGACCACTGCGGCGGCAACGCGACGCTGCAGCGCGCGCTGGGTGCTGCCGTCACGGTGCCGAGCGCCAGCTGGCAGACGGTGCAGGCGTGGGACGAAGACGCGCTGTCGTACCGCGCGACCGGCCAGCTGTGCGAGCGCTTCACCGCGCAGTCGTCGCTGGCACCGGGCGAGGTGCTGCAGGCTGGCGGCCGGGCGTGGCAGGCGCTGGCGGCACCGGGCCACGATCCGCAGTCGTTGATGTTGTTCGAAGCGCATGAGGGCGTGCTGCTGTCGGCCGATGCGCTGTGGGAGAACGGCTTCGGCGTGGTGTTCCCGGAGCTCGACGGTGTCGATGCGTTCGACGAGGTCGGTGCTGTGCTCGACCTGGTCGAGCGGCTGCCGGTGCGGACCGTGGTGCCCGGCCATGGCGCGCCGTTCGACGACGTGGCCGGCGCGTTGTCGCGTGCCCGCTCGCGGCTCGCCGGCTTCCGCGCCGATCCGCTGCGCCATGCGCGCCACGGCGCGAAGGTGCTGCTGAAGTACCGCCTGATGGAGCAGCGCTCGCAGGACTGGCCGGCGTTGCTGGCGTGGGCCGAGGCGACGCGGCTGTTCGCCGGCATCGCGCGGCAGCTCGGCTGGGCCGATGCGTCGACCGGTTGTCGTCAGCTCGTGGCGGAGTTGGCGGGGCAGGGCGCGTTGCGCGTCGACGGCGAGCGGGTGCACGACGCCTGAGGCAGCAGGCACCGATCCTGCAGCCCTGGCCGTATGCCCCCCGAACGCCGGGGATGACCGTCGTGTCCTGACGGAACCCGCCCCGAACGGGCGTGTTCCGGTGACACGAAGCGCCACATTTGCAAGCAAGCGAGACGCGTCATGCCGTTTGTAAACGTCCTTCGCCACGGCCACCACGGCCGACACTTGGCGGCCACCTTCCTCAGCGTTGCGTTGCTGGCCGCCTGCGGCGGCAAGGACAGCGAGGACGTCAGCGCGCCGCCGCCGGTGTCGGATGCGCCGACGCCCGCGCCTGCGCCAGCCCCTTCGCCGGCACCGGCGCCTYCCCCCGCTCCCGCTCCGTCCCCTTCACCTGCGCCGGCCCCCGCGCCGTCGCCCGCACCGGCTCCGGCTCCCGCGCCATCGCCGGCCCCCGCGCCGGCCCCCGCTCCGGCGCCTGCACCGGCTCCAGCCCCGGCAC
>NZ_JBFUFQ010000048.1:0-31999 GCF_056403355.1 Rhizobacter sp. P2_H3
GCCGGCAGGCGCGCCGCCACCAGCGGCAGGCGCACGACGAAGCGACAGCCGCTGCCCACGCCCTCGCTGTGCGCCTCGACCGTGCCGCCGTGCATCTCCACCAGCTGCTTCACCAGCGCCAGCCCGATGCCCAGCCCGCCCTGCGCCCGCGCGACCGAGCGGTCGACCTGCGCGAACATGTCGAACACCCGCGGCAGCATGTCGTGCGAGAGGCCGACGCCGGAGTCCTGCACCGAGATCACCGCCTCGCCGTTCTCCGGATCGGTGCGGCCTTCCTCGCGCCACGCGCCGAGTTCGATCGAGCCGCCCTCGGGCGTGTACTTCGCGGCGTTGTTCAGCAGGTTCGCGACGATCTGGCACAGCCGCGTGGTGTCGCCGTCGACGCACAGCTCGCCGGCCGGAGGCAGCTGCACGCGCAACTGGTGCCGGCCCGCGTCGACCAGCGGCCGGCTGGTCTCGACCGCCGTCTTCAGCACCTCGGCCAGGTCGACGCGCGTGCGGCGCAGTTCGAGCTTGCCCTGGCTGATGCGGCTCACGTCCAGCAGGTCGTCGACCAGGTGCACCATCTGCCCGAGCTGCCGCTCGATCACATCGCGCGCATGCGCCTGCGCCACCGGCCCCGGGCTGCGCTGCATGATCTCCAGCGCATTGCGGATCGGCGCCAGCGGGTTGCGCAGCTCGTGCGCCAGCGTCGCGAGGAACTCGTCCTTGCGGCGGTCGTTGTCGTGCAGCGCGGCCTCGGCCAGCTTGCGGTCGGTGATGTCGGCGACGATGCCCAGCAGCCGCCGGCTGCTGCTTCGGGCATCGCCCTCGATGCCATAGAACACGCCGTGCGCCTCGATCCAGTGCAGCGAGCCGTCGGGCCACAGCACGCGGGCCTCGAAGTGCAGGTCCTGCTGCGTCGCCTCGCTGGTCTGGAACAGCGCCGCGATGCGATCGCGGTCGGCCGGGTGCACATGCGACAACATCACCCGGCTGCCCCATTGGCCCACCGGCTCGTCATAGCCGAAGCAGCGGTCGTGGCGCAGCGAGGTGCGCGCGGTGTCGCTCGCGATGTCGAGTTCCCACTCGCCGATGCGCGCCGAGTCGAGCGTGAACTGCAGCCGCGCCTGGCTCTCGTGGAACGCGGCGTCGATCTGCGCCTGCTCGGTCACGTCGGAGGCGATCACCAGCACCGACTCGACGCTGCCGTCGTCGCCGAACTCCGGCATCAGGCGCGCGTTGAAGAAGCGTTCGCCCTGTGCAGCGCTGTTCATCGCGTAGTTCAGCCGCACCAGCCGGCCGGTGGCGAACACCTCCTTCAGCGCACCGTTCCATTGCGCGCACAGCGCCGCCGGCAGCCCGAGCTCGCCGAAGGTCTTGCCCAGCATGGTCGACGGCGTGATGCCGAGATGACGCTGCACGACCGGGCTCACGTAGACATGGCGCAGCTCGCGGTCGATGCGCGCAAAGATGTCGGGCGAGTTCTCGACCAGCGTCGCGAACTCGCGCTCGCGGCGCGCCAGCGCGAGCGAGGCGACCATCAGCGTCTGCTCGGCCGCCAGGCGCGCGCTCACGTCGCGGATCACGCACAGCCGGCCCATCGGCTCGCCCTGGGCGCCGCGCAGGCGCGACACGGTGCATTCGACGTGGAGGGCCTCGCCGTTGCGCTTCACGTGCAGCAGGCGGGCGCGGTAGCTGCCGGTGTCGAGCAGCTCGCGGCGGCAGCTCTCGCGCAGCGCCTCGTCGGGCCAGACCTCGCGGTAGAGCTCGTCGTGGCCGCGGCCGAGCAGCGCCGAGGCGCTCTGGCCGTACTGCCGCTCGGCGGCAGCGTTCATGAAGATCAGGTGCCCGCCGTCGTCGAACGCGAGCACGGCGTCTTCCATCTGCGACAGCACCGCGCGGCGCAGCTTGTTGTCGGCGGCATTCGCGGTGTCGAGCGTGTAGATGTCGCGGCCGACGACGATCGCGTCGACGTCGCCGTTGCGGATCGCCCGCAGCGTGTCTTCGGCCTCCTCCAGGCGCGCCCGCAGCCCTTCGTTGTCGACGAGCGCACGCTGCAGCCGGTCCGCCGTCATTCTCCCGCTCCCGCCGCCGGCAGCGGGTGCAGCGGATCCAGCGAACGGCGCAGCCGCTCGTCGTCGGACAGGTCGCCGATGAAACGGCGCAGCGGCAGCGGCGCCAGGCGGATCAGCGTCGGCGCCGCGACGATCTGGTCGGCGGCCGCCTGTTCGACGTGCTCGCCGATGTCGAGCACCTCCAGCCGGTAGCGGCCGGCCAGGTGGGTCTCGCAGAAGCGCCGCGCATTGACGACCGCCCGCGCCGAGGCCGGCGTCGCCCCCGTGACATAGAGCCGCAGGTCGACGAGGTCCGGCAGGCGGTCGTCCAGCGTCATCGCGCTCGTGCCGAAGACGGCACGTAGGGCCGCACGTCGAGGCCGACCAGCACGCGCTCTTCGTTCGACAGGTCGCCGATGATCTTGCGCATCGGCTCCGGCACCTTGCGCACCAGCGTCGGCACCGCGAGGATCTGGTCGCCGGCGGCCAGCTGCGGGTTGACCAGCAGGTCGACCACCTCGATCGAGTAGCGGCCCGCGAGGTGGGTCTCGCAGATGTGCTTGAGGTTGTCGAGGGCCGCCATGGACTTGGCAGTATGCCCCGCCACGTACAGCTTGAGTTGCCACTCGGGGTGGGTGGCGCCGGTGGCACGCGTCGCGCTCATCCTCGCCCCTCCYGCGCCTCGCGCAGCTTGCGCGTCGAGCCGGTCAGCACGCGCTGGTCGGACACGAACACGTCGACCAGCTCGACGCCGTGGTCGCTGAGCAGGAACTCGCGCACCTGGTTCGAATGCGGCATGCCGCGCGACTTGACGACCTGCAGCGTGCGCGTGCGCTCGCCGTTGAACTCGAGGTTCGCCAGCACGATCCAGGTGTCCATCAGCGACGAGACGCCGACGCCGGAGCTGTCGAACACCTCGGTGGCCGGGCCGTGCGTCAGCGTCGTGAACAGCGAGGTCACGCCCTGCTGCTTCAGGAAATCGATCAACCGGATCAGCGTGGCCTGCAGCGAGCTGTCGGCCTGGCTCATCACGAGGTTGCTGATCGGGTCGATCACGACCGCGTCGGGCTTCGATGCCTTGACGATGTCGTACATCGACACCAGGTGCTGCTCCAGCCCGTGCAGCGTCGGCCGCGACGCATGGATCTCCAGCAGGCCCTGCGCCTTCCAGCGGCCGAGGTCGATGCCGATCGACTTCATGTTGCGGATCAGCTGGCTCTCGGACTCCTCGTACGCGAACAGCACCGCCTTCTCGCCGCGCGCGCACACCGCATCGACGAAGCTCGCGCCGACGCTGCTCTTGCCGGTGCCCGCCGTGCCCGAGAGCAGCACGCTGCTGCCGCGGAACACGCCGCGCTTGCCGAGCATCTCGTCGAGCCCGCGCACGCCGGTGGAGACGCGCTCGCCGCTGGCCTGGTGGTCCAGCCGCAGCGAGGTGATCGGCAGCACCGACAGGCCGCGCGCGCCGATCAGGAACGGGTACTCGTTGGTGCCGTGCGCCGAACCGCGGTACTTGACGACGCGCAGCCGGCGCGTGGAGACCTGGTCGACGATGCGGTGGTCGAGCAGCAGCACGCAGTCGGCCACGTACTCCTCGAGGCCGTAGCGGGTCAGCGTGTTCTCGCCGCGCTCGCCGGTGACGATGGCCGTCATGCCGCGGTCCTTCAGCCAGTGGAACAACCGGCGCAGCTCGGCACGCAGCAGCGCCTGGTTCGGCAGGCCGGAGAACAGCGCCTCGATGGTGTCGAGCACCACGCGCTTCGCGCCGATGCGGCGGATCGCATGGTCGAGCCGGATGAACATGCCCTCCAGGTCGTACTCGCCGGTCTCCTCGATCTCGCTGCGCTCGATCTTCACCTGGTCGATCGCGAGCCTGCCTTCGGCCTGCAGCACGTCCAGGTCGTGGCCGAGCGAGCGCATGTTGGCGACCAGGTCGTCGTTGCTTTCCTCGAAGCTCATGAACACGCCCGGCTCGCCGTACTGCAGCGCACCGTTCACCAGGAACTCGGCCGCCAGCAGCGTCTTGCCGCAGCCGGCGGCGCCGCACACCAGCGTCGGGCGGCCGCGCGGCAGGCCGCCTGTGGTGATCTCGTCCAGGCCGGCGATGCCGGTCGGGGCCTTCGGCAGCAGCCGGTCGGCGCAATCCTGGGGATGCGATGTCTTCATGCAGGTCCTTCTCTTCTCGGCGATGTCGTCAACCACGGGTCCTGACCGCGGCACTGATCTCGTCCATCAGTTCCTCGAGCTCCTCGGGCTCGAACGGCTTGCGCAGCGCGCGCACGTTCGGGCCGAATTGCCGCACCCACTCGCCGAACTCGTAGCCCGAGCACAGCACCACCCAGCGCTCGGGCTGCTTCGCGAGCAGCTGCTTCGCGAAGTCGGTGCCGGAGATGCCGGGCAGGCTGACGTCGGTGACGACGATGTCGTACTCGTTCGCGGCGCACAGCGCCAGCGCCTCTTCGCCGTTGGCGCATGCGGTCAGCGTGCGCCCGGGCTGCTCCATCAGCATCGAGATGCTCAGGCGCAGGTCGTCGTTGTCTTCGACGTAGAGCACGGTCACGTCTTGCAAATCGGGTCCTCCAGCGGGTGCCATGGTGAAAAAGTCTACGCTGCCGCGGCGGGTGCCTGGACCCGCCGGCAGGCCATGGAATCGGATGGGTGGGGACTCGCCAACCCAGCAGATTCGCGGGTCTCCGGGGCGCGGCGCGTTCAATGTAGTCCCCATCCTACAAGCGCAGACGGTACCGTCCGTCACAAGCTTGCGACGATGCAGCGCTAGTCTGCAGGACCGCGCGCACGCCACGCATGCAAAAAGACATGCGATGGGCCAAGATCGACTCCACCATCCTGCTCTCGTCGGCTTCAATCTGTCTGGAAAGCCCTGTCATGAACGTGATCGAACTCAACGAAATCGCGACGCCGGAGCGCGAGATGGCCACCCTGCTCGCCGCGCTGACGCAGCTGCGGCGCGGCGACGCCAGCGTGCGCCTGCCGCTGCACTGGGAGGGCCTGCCCGGCAAGGTGGCCGACGTCTTCAACGACCTGGTCGAGCAGAACGCCGCGATGGCCGACGAGCTCGGCCGGCTGCGCCAGGTGGTCGGCAAGGAAGGCAAGCTGAAGCAGCGCGCGGTGCTCAGCGAGACGCGCGGCTTCTGGGGCGCCTCGATCGACTCGATCAATGCGCTGATCGACGACCTGGTGCACCCGACCAGCGAGGTGGCGCGGGTGATCGGCGCGGTGGCGCAGGGCGACCTGAGCAAGAGCATGGCGCTGGAGGTCGAGGGCCGCGAGCTCGAGGGCGAGTTCCTGCGCACCGCGAAGACCATCAACAAGATGGTGGAGCAGCTCGGCAACTTCTCGGCCGAGGTGACGCGCGTGGCGCGCGAGGTCGGCACCGAGGGCATGCTGGGCGGCCAGGCCAAGGTGAAGGGCGTGGCCGGCACCTGGAAGGACCTGACCGATTCGGTCAACTCGATGGCCGGCAACCTGACCGACCAGGTGCGCAACATCGCCGACGTGACGACCGCCGTCGCGAAGGGCGACCTGTCGAAGAAGATCGACGTCGACGTGAAGGGCGAGTTCCTGACGCTGAAGAACACCATCAACACGATGGTCGACCAGCTGCGATCGTTCGCCTCCGAAGTGACGCGGGTGGCACGCGAAGTCGGCACCGAAGGCTCGCTCGGCGGCCAGGCACGGGTGGAAGGCGTCTCGGGCACCTGGAAGGACCTGACCGATTCGGTCAACTCGATGGCCGGCAACCTGACCAGCCAGGTGCGCAACATCGCCGACGTGACGAAGGCGGTGGCCGCCGGCGACCTCTCGAAGAAGATCACCGTCGACGTGAAGGGCGAGATCCTGGAGCTGAAGAACACCGTCAACACGATGGTCGACCAGCTGCGATCGTTCGCCGCCGAGGTGACGCGCGTCGCGCGCGAGGTGGGCACCGAAGGCATCCTGGGCGGCCAGGCCGACGTGCAGGGCGTGGCCGGCACCTGGAAGGACCTGACCGAGTCGGTGAACTTCATGGCCGGCAACCTGACCAGCCAGGTGCGCAACATCGCCGAGGTGACGACCGCGGTGGCCGCCGGCGACCTGTCGAAGAAGATCACCGTCGACGTGAAGGGCGAGATCTCGGAGCTGAAGAACACCATCAACACGATGGTCGACCAGCTGCGATCGTTCGCCGCCGAGGTGACGCGCGTGGCGCGCGAAGTGGGCACCGAAGGCAAGCTGGGCGGGCAGGCCGACGTGCAGGGCGTGGCCGGCACCTGGAAGGACCTGACCGACTCGGTGAACCTGATGGCGTCGAACCTGACCAGCCAGGTGCGCAACATCGCCGACGTGACCAAGGCGGTGGCCGCCGGCGACCTGTCGAAGAAGATCACCGTCGACGTGAAGGGCGAGATCCTGGAGCTGAAGGCCACCATCAACACGATGGTCGACCAGCTGTCCTCCTTCGCCGCCGAGGTGACGCGGGTGGCGCGCGAGGTCGGCACCGAAGGCCGGCTGGGCGGCCAGGCGCAGGTGCGCGACGTGTCGGGCACCTGGAAGGACCTGACCGACAACGTGAACTTCATGGCCGGCAACCTGACCGGCCAGGTGCGCGGCATCGCGAAGGTGGTGACCGCGGTGGCCAACGGCGACCTGCAGCAGAAGCTGACGGTGGAGGCCAAGGGCGAGATCGCCGCGCTGGCCGAGACCATCAACAGCATGACCGAGACGCTCGCGACCTTCGCCGACCAGGTGACCACGGTGGCGCGCGAGGTCGGCGTCGAGGGCAAGCTCGGCGGCCAGGCCAAGGTGCCCGGCGCGGCCGGCACCTGGAAGGGCCTCACCGAGAACGTCAACCAGCTCGCCGCCAACCTGACCACGCAGGTGCGCGCGATCGCCGAGGTGGCGACCGCGGTGACGCAGGGCGACCTGACGCGCTCGATCACGGTGGAGGCGCAGGGCGAGGTGGCCGCGCTGAAGGACACCATCAACGAGATGATCCGCAACCTGAAGGACACCACGCAGAAGAACACCGAGCAGGACTGGCTGAAGACCAACCTCGCGAAGTTCAGCCGCATGCTGCAGGGCCAGAAGGACCTGCTGACGGTGGGCCAGCTGATCCTGTCCGAACTGGCGCCGGTGGTCGGCGCGCAGCAGGCCGAGTTCTACGTGCTGACCGGCAGCGGCGGCCTGGGCCCGCGCCTGAAGCTGTTCGGCAGCTACGCCTCGGGCGGCCAGGCCTCGCACGGCAAGGAGGTCGACCTCGGCCAGGGCCTGGTCGGCCAGTGCGCGGTCGAGAAGACCAAGATCCTGGTGACCAACGTGCCGGGCAGCGCGTTCCGCATCGCCACCGGGCTGAGCGAAGGCGCGGCGCTCGACATCCTGGTGCTGCCGATCGTCTTCGAGGGCGAGGTGCGCGGCGTGCTGGAGCTGGCCTCGCTGGAGCGCTTCAACCCGGCGCACCAGGCCTTCCTCGACCAGCTGACCGAATCGATCGGCATCGTGATCAACACGATCAGCGCGAACATGCGCACCGAAGACCTGCTGACGCAGTCGCAGTCGCTGGCCGAGGAGCTGCAGAGCCGCCAGCAGGAGCTGCAGCAGACCAACGAGGAGCTGCAGGAGAAGGCGCGGCTGCTGGTGCACCAGAACCAGGAAGTGGAGCGCAAGAACCAGGAAGTGGAGCAGGCCCGGCAGGCGCTGGAAGAGAAGGCCGAGCAGCTCGCGCTGACCTCGAAGTACAAGTCGGAGTTCCTGGCCAACATGTCGCACGAGCTGCGCACGCCGCTGAACAGCCTGCTGATCCTGTCCGACCAGCTGTGCAAGAACAGCGACGGCAACCTGACGCCGCGCCAGGTGGAGTTCGCCAAGACCATCCACCTGTCGGGCAACGACCTGCTGATGCTGATCAACGACATCCTCGACCTGTCGAAGATCGAGTCGGGCACGGTCGCGGTGGATGTCTCGGAGCTGCGGCTCGAAGACCTGCAGCGCTCGGTGGACCGCAGCTTCCGCCACGTCGCCGAATCGCGCCACGTCGCGTTCGAGATCGGCGCGCCGGTGCGGATCGCACCGCTGCCGAAGACCATCGTCACCGACGTGAAGCGGCTGCAGCAGATCATCAAGAACCTGCTGTCGAACGCGTTCAAGTTCACGCACCAGGGCGCGGTGCGGCTGACGATGGAGGTGGTGGACCGCGGCTGGTCGCGCGACAACGAAGACCTGAACCGCGCATCGCAGGTGATCGCGTTCTCGGTGTCGGACACCGGCATCGGCATCTCGCCGGACAAGCAGCAGATCATCTTCGAGGCCTTCCAGCAGGCCGACGGCTCGACCTCGCGCAAGTACGGCGGCACGGGCCTGGGCCTCGCGATCAGCCGCGAGCTGGCGCGGCTGCTGGGCGGCGAGATCCGGCTGGTCAGCGCGCCGGCCGAGGGCAGCACCTTCACGCTGTACCTGCCGCAGAGCTACAGCGCCACGCGCAGCCTGCGCCACGGCCGCAACGCGCCGCCGGTGGTGATCGCCGAGGCGCTGCCGGTGCTGGAGCGGGTTCGCGCCGAGGCGCCGCTGCCGGCGAACGAGGGCAGCGATTCCGACGAGCTGGCCGACAACGCCGCCGATGACGACCGCGCCGACATCCTGCTCGGCGACAAGGTGCTGCTGATCGTCGAGAACGACCTGGCCTTCGCCGACGTGCTGCTGCAGGCGGCGCGCCGCGTCGGCTTCAAGGGGCTGGTCAGCACCAGCGGCGCCACCGCGCTCGCGCTGACGCGCGACTTCCAGCCGGCCGTCATCACGCTCGACATCTTCCTGCCCGACATGGAAGGCTGGCGCATCCTGGAGCGGCTGAAGTCCGACCTGACGACGCGCCACATCCCGGTGTGCGTGGTGTCGACCGACGACTCGCGCGAACGCGCGCTGCGCTCGGGCGCGGTGGGCTTCCTGACGAAGCCGCTGCAGTCGGTCGACGAGGTCGAAGAGGCGCTCGGCCACCTGCACGAGTTCGCCGAGCGGCGCCGCAAGCGGCTGCTGGTGATGATGGCCGACACGCCGGCGCGCGCCGCCTTCCTGGACGCGCTCGACACCGAGACCGACATCGTGCAGGCCGGCCGTGTCGACGAAGCGCGCGAGCGCATCGCGCACGGCAGCATCGACTGCCTGATCACCGACGGCAGCGTGGCCGACTTCGGGCCCGAGGATGTCATCGAGTCGCTCGAATCGCGGCCGCTCGCGCGCCAGCTGCCGATCGTGCTGGCCAGCCGCGACCCGGCGGTGTGCGTCAGCTGGGAGCGCGGCCACAGTGCGTTCGCGCTGCGCCGCGCCGACACGCTGGAGCGCATGCTCGATGCGTCGGCGTTCTTCCTGCACCGTGGCGAGGCGACGATGTCGGAAGAAGAACGCCGCTCGGCGCGCGAGCTGCATGACGCCGACCGCCGGCTGCACGGCCGCAAGGTGCTGATCGTCGACGACGACATGCGCAACATCTTCGCGCTGGCGACGGTGCTGGACAACCACGGCATGGTGATCGTCTCGGCCGAGAACGGCCGCGATGCGATCCGGCTGGTGGAGACCGACCCGAGCATCGACATCGTGCTGATGGACATCATGATGCCGGAGATGGACGGCATGGAGACGATGCGCCAGATGCGCCGGCTGCCGCGCGGCAAGGAGCTGCCGCTGATCGCGGTGACGGCCAAGGCGATGAAGGGCGACCGCGAGAAGTGCATCGACGCCGGGGCCTGGGACTACCTGTCGAAGCCGGTCGATACCGCCTACCTGCTGGTCGTGCTGCGCGGCTGGCTCAGCAAATGAGCACTGCCGCAGAACCGGGCCGAGCGCCGGGCCGCTCCCAAGCCGGCCCGGGTCCCCTCGGGGGACCGGTCGACGTACCCGGCGACCGAGGGGCTGACATCACCCGGGTCAACATCCTGGTGGTGGACGACCTGCCGGAGAAGCTGCTGGTGTTCGGCACCGTGCTCGAGGAGCTCGGCCAGAACCTGGTGTTCGTGCGATCGGGCCGCGAGGCGCTGCGCGAGGTGCTGCAGCGCGAGTTCGCGGTGATCCTGCTCGACGTCAACATGCCCGACATCGACGGCTTCGAGACCGCCGCGCTGATCCGGCAGTACAAGCGCTCGGTCGACACGCCGATCATCTTCATCACCTCGTACGCCGACGAGATGCAGACCGAGCGCGGCTATGCGCTGGGCGCGGTCGACTACATCCAGTCGCCGGTGGTGCCGCACATCCTGCGCAGCAAGGTGCGGGTGTTCGTGCGGCTGTTCGCGATGCAGCGGCAGATCCGCGAGCAGGCCGATGCGCACGTGGCGGTGGCCGCCGCCGAGGCCGCGCGCCGCGTCGCCGAGGACAACGACCGCCGCTCCGCCTTCCTGGCCGATGCGAGCCGGGTGCTCAGCGGTTCGCTGCAGGCCGAGGTCTGCGTGCAGGCGCTGGCCGAGCTGCTGGTGCCGGCGATGGCGACCGCCGCCGTCGTGCTGCCCGGCGACGAGCCGGGGCCGCGCCAGCGGCTGGTGACGGCGTCGGCGGGGGTCCATGGCAACACCACGGCGAACCGCATGCTGATGGACCTCGCGCCGCCGCTCGCCACGGCGCTGCGCCAGGCGCTGGCCGAACGCCGCAGCGTCGCGCTGGCCGCGAACGACCTCGCCGCCCTGGCGCCCGACGCCTTCGGCCCGGGCCGTGCGCGGGCGGTGCCGTGGCAGGCGGTGCAGGCGCTGCCGCTGGTCAACGGCGACCGCCTGCTCGGCGCACTGCTGGTGGCGACCGACGATGCGGCGCAGCGACCCGACTGGCGCGTGCTCGACGACCTCGCGGCACGCGCCGCGGCCGCGCTGGAGAACGCCATCCTCTACGGCAGCCTGCAGGGCGAGATCGTCGAGCGGCGCGCCGCCGAGATGCAGCTGCAGGAGGCCGGGCGGCGCAAGGACGAGTTCCTCGCGATGCTGTCGCACGAGCTGCGCAACCCGCTGGCGCCGATCCGCACCGCGCTGGAGGTGATCCGCCGCATCGCGCCGCCGGATCCGAAGTTCGGCTGGGCCACCGACATCATGGTGCGCCAGCTCAAGCAGATGACGCGGCTGATCGAGGAGCTGCTGGACGTCGCCCGCATCAGCCAGGGCAAGATCGTGCTGAGCCGCGAGAAGGTCGACCTGAACGCGGTGATCACGCAGAGCGTCGAGACCGCGCAGCCGCTGATCGACGCCCGCGAGCAGCGGCTGCAGGTGCTGCCGCTGGCCGAGCCGATGTGGCTGCACGGCGATTTCGCGCGGCTCGCGCAGATCGTGTCGAACCTGCTGAACAACGCATCGAAGTACAGCGAGAAGGGCACGCGCATCTCGCTCGAGGCCAGCACCACCGAGCAGGGCGCGGTGATCCACGTGCGCGACCAGGGCATCGGCATCGATGCGCAGCTGCTGCCGCGCATCTTCGACCTGTTCACGCAGGGCTCGCGCACGCTGGACCGGGCCCAGGGCGGGCTGGGCGTCGGGCTGACGCTCGCGCAGCGCCTCGCGCAGATGCACGGCGGCAGCCTGGAGGCGACGAGCGACGGCATCGGCCGCGGCGCGGTGTTCACGCTGCGGCTGCCCTGCATCGGGCTGGTGCGCTCCGGCGAGGCCGGCAGCGCCGTGCACGAGCCCGGGGCGCCACAGCCGGCACGCGTGCTGGTGGTCGACGACAACCATGACGCGGCGCACAGCGTGGCCGACCTGCTCGCACTGGGCGGCCACGAGGTTCGCACCGCCGCCGACGGCCGCGAGGCGCTGGCGGTGGCCGAGAGCTTCGGCCCCGAGGTGGTGGTGCTCGACATCGGGCTGCCGATCCTCGACGGCTACGAGGTCGCCCTGCGCCTGCGCACGATGGACGGCACGCGCAGCGCGCTGCTGCTCGCGCTGACCGGCTACGGCCAGCAGGAAGACCGCCGGCGGGCCGAAGCGGCCGGCTTCGACCACCATTTCGTGAAACCGGCCGATCCGGTGGCGCTGCAGAAATGCATCGACCAGTGGCTGCGCCAGCGCAGCGACGCCGATCGGCAGGAAACCGGCTGACGCAGACCCGGGGGACGGACGAAAAAACTCCGCTGGCCATGGAACCGTCCGCGCCCGGCGGTTACTCAAGCGCGCATGAGCGGCTGGCGCGATTACCTGTGGATCACCTGGTGGCGTTCGCTGTGGGACGGCCGCGGCCCGCGCGAACGCCCTGCAGGCCGAGCGTCCGCGCCGCGCACGCCGAAGGAGCGCCTGCTGCACCGGCTGGACGAGGAGTTCGTTCGCCACGTGCCCGATGCCGACAGCGTCGTGTACGCGCTGCGCCGCTGGCTCGACACGCTCGACGGACACCTCGACCTGTCACGCTGCGACCGTGCCGCGGTGCGCCAGCTGCCCCCGGACCTGATCGGCGACTTCATCGCCTACGTCACGCAGCGCAGCGGGCACGAGCAGCTGCGCATCACGCTGCCCGCGGGGATGAACCGGCAGCTCGGCTGGTGGTCCCGCTACGGGCTCGGCTGACGCGGGCTGCCGGGACGCCTGCACGGCACTTCCCCGAAGTCCTACACGGATTGCCTCTTTTGCCCGATAGGCACCACCGGGCCACGGCCCTAGCCTGGGGGCAACGAATCTCAGGAGCGCCCCATGGGTCCCAGCACCGACACCTGCTCGCCGTCCGCCGCGCTGGGCCTGGCACCGATCTCCCGCCCGGCCCTCGGGCTGCTGGTCAGCGAACCGTGGCGCGCCGCCATCGAACTGGCCTCGCACCGCCTGCGCCGCGGCTTCTCGAAAGTGCAGTCCGGCGACGGCCACCCGGTCGTCATCTTCCCGGGCCTCGCCGCCGACGGCAGCGCGGTCGCGACGCTGCGTGAACACTGCAGCGCCCTCGGCTACGCCGCCTTCGACTGGGGCCGCGGCCTGAACGTCGGCCCGCGCGGCGACGTCGATGCCTGGATGGCCGAGCTTGCCGACCATGTCCAGGCGCTGCTGAAACCCCACGCCGGCCGCGCGACGCTGGTTGGCTGGAGCCTCGGCGGCCTCTACGCCCGCGAACTCGGCAAGCTGCTCGCGCCGCAGGTGCGCCGCGTCATCACGATCGGCACACCGTTCAACGCCGAGGCCGACCACAGCCACGTCGGCTGGCTGTACCGGCTGCTGAACGGCGCGCCGGCCCGGCTCGACCCGGCCATGAGCCGCCGCCTGCGCACGCCGCCGCCGGTGCCCACCGCGTCGATCTACAGCCGCAACGACGGCATCGTCGCGTGGCAGACCTGCGTCCACGGCCCGCAGGAGCACGCCAGCGGCCTGGTGCGCGACCTCGATGTCGACAGCAGCCACATCGGCATGGTGTGGAACCCGCGCGTGCTGAATGCCGTCGGCGAGTTGCTCGCGCAGCCGGGCACCGACCACTGAATTCAGCGCGCCGGCGTGCCCATCAGCCGCGCCAGCGTGCCGTCGGCCTTCAGCTTCTCGAACGCCGCGCGCGTGCGCGCCACCACCTCGTCGGGCGTCGCGCGGCCGTAGGCCATGAACAGCCCGGTCGACAACCCGTCCAGCGTGTAGACCTTCTCCAGCATCGTCGCGCAATCGATGTGCGACTCCTCGCACTGCTGCTGCACGTCGCGCTCGGGCATCGGCACCAGCTGCACCTGGCGGTGCAGCAGCTTGCGGAAGTTGTCGCCGTTCTGCGCCGACACCACCAGCCGCTTGAAACCCTGCGACTGCAGGTACTGCTCGCGCACGTCGCCGCGCAGCACGCCGACGCTGTAGGCCTTGGCATCCTGCAGCGTGCGCACCACCACCTCAGTGTCGGTGCGCAGCTTGTACAGGTGGTAGTCGATGCGCATGAACTCGCCGGCCCACTTGAACTTGTCCTCGCGCTGCGGCGTGCGCGCGATCATGAAGATCAGCACGTTCGGCTCCTGCAGCGCCATGTCGTAGGCGCGCGCCCAGGGGTAGATGCCGGCGCGGTAGTCGGTGAAGCCGGCGCGCTGCATCGTCGCGGCCACCACCTCGCTGGCCGGCCCGCTCACGCGGCCGGCGCTCAGCCAGGTGAAGCCGGACTCCTCGGTGACGCCGCGGATGGCCTGCGCCTGCGCGGCGCTGCCGGCGCAGGCCGATGCCAGCGCGAACACCAGCGCGTGCACGCCATGGGCAAGACGGAAAGCAAGGCGCATCGTCGTCCTCCTGCGGTTCAGGCGGCCACGCGGTCGCGGCCCTGTCGTTTGGCGCGGTACAGCGCCTGGTCGGCGCGGTGCAGCAGCGCCTCGAAGCGGTCCATCGTGTCGGCGTCGAACTGCGCGACGCCGATGCTCAGCGTGACGCGCGGCGCGACCTGCGACGCGCTGTGCGGGATGTCGCGCTCGGCCAGCGCCTCGCGCAACCGCTCGGCCGCGGCCTGCGCCTGCACGGCGTCGACCGCCGGCAGCAGCACCGCGAACTCCTCGCCGCCGATGCGCGCGGCCAGCTCGCCGGCGCGGCCGAAGGTCTCGCGCAGCGTCTGCGCGATCAGGCGCAGGCAGTCGTCGCCGAGTGCATGGCCGTAGGTGTCGTTGTAGCGCTTGAAGAAATCCACGTCGCACAGCAGCACCGACAGCGGCTGGCCGAGGCGCTGCGCGCGGCGGAACTCGACGTCCTTCACCTCGTCGAAATGGCGCCGGTTCGCGAGGCCCGTCAGCGGGTCGCTGCGCGACAGCGCCTGCAGCTGCGCGTTGGCGGCGCGCAGCTCGGCGGTCTGCTCGTCGACCAGCTCGGCCAGCCGGTCGCGGTGGGCCGCGAGGTCGAGCTCGTCGCGGCGCTGGCGCGCGAGGTAGTCCGACAGGTTGCCCTGCAGCTGGTTGACGCCCGATTCGAGCAGGCTCAGCTCGTCGCGCGGACCGGGCTTGCGCTCGAGGCGCAGCGTGCGGTCCAGCGTCTGCGGCGTCAGCTCGTCGAGGTGGCGCGCGACGCGCCGCACGTGCACGGTGACGGTGCGGTTGAACACCCACATCACCAGGCCCGCCAGCAGCAGCGACTGGATCAGCTGGGTCAGCACGATGCCGGCCAGCTCGCCGCGCAGGCGCTCCCACAGCACGCGCTCGTCGCCTTCGAGCGTCAGCTCGCCGACGATCTCGGCCGCGCCGGGGTAGGGCTCGTAGCTCAGCTTGCGGCGCAGCACCGGCGCGCGATGCGACGCTTCGGCACCCTCGCGGCGCTGCGCCATCACCTCGGTGGTGCGGCCGTTCTGCAGCAGCCGCAGCTCGACGCGGCCGACCGGGCTCACCTGCGCGACGCCGCTCACATGGGTCTGCAGCGCTTCGCGGTCCATCTCCCAGATGGCCTTGGCGAGCGTGCGCTGGAAGACCTCGTCGATCAGCGTCAGCTCGGCGGTCATCGCCGCCAGGTTGCCCTGCCAGGCCGACCAGGTGCGCACCGCCACCGCCGCCAGCGTGAAGACGAGGCCGAACAGCAGCGTCGCCAGCACCAGCTGGCGGCCGAGCGAGCCGGCGGGCCCGCCGTCAGAGCCACTTGCGCTGGAGGCTCTCATAGGTGCCGTTGCGGCGGATCGCGTCCAGCCCCTTGCGGAATCGCTCGACCAGCGCATCCGGCGTCTTCAGGCTGAACGCCATGTCGAGCCCGCCTTCGCTGCCGAGGTCGGTGAGGGCGAGCGCGCGCTGCAGGGTGCGGGCGGGGTCGTCGCCGGCCTGGCGCACCAGGTAGGTCGCGTTCAGCTCGTTGGCGATCCACAGGTCGACGCGGCCGCCCTTCAGCTTCTCGTAGTTCAGCTCGTAGCGGTTGCTGGACTGCAGGTTCTGGCCGATCCGGAAGCCCTTGTCGACCAGGTACTGCTCGCCGGCGTCTTCGTTGACGGTGGCGGTCTGGTAGCGCCGCGCGTCGTCCAGCGTCTTCACCGGCAGCGTGCGTCCGCCCAGCGAGAACAGGTACCAGCGCGTCGGCGCGATCACCCCGACCCACTTGAAGCGTTTCTCGCGCTGCGGCGTGCGGGTGATCGAGTAGATCAGCACGTTCTCCTGGTTCAGCGCGATGTCGTAGGCACGCGCCCAGGGCATCACCTGGATCGGCGTGTCGGCGAAGCCGGCTTCCTTCAGCACGGCCTGCACGACCTCGGTGCCGAGCCCGGTCACCTGGCCGTTCAGCGTCATGTTGTACGGCGGCAGCTCCTCGGTGACGATGCGCAGCGGCTGCGCGGCGGCCAGCAGGGGCAGCATCCCGAGCAGGCAGCAGGCAAGACGGCGCAACGAGGAAAGAACGGACATGCAGGGCTCGGCAGACGGAGGAACGCCTTTTTTTCGACGGTTCCGGCGTGCGACTTGAGCGCGGCGGCGCGGCGCGGCGTGACGAAATGCTGGTTCGCTCCGGCCGGAGCCGATATAACTGGCGAACCCCGAGGAGAGCCCATGACCGCACCCGTGCACCACGTCACCCATCCGCTGATCCAGCACAAGCTCACGCTGATGCGCCAGAAAGACCGCAGCACCAACAGTTTCCGGCGCCTGCTGAACGAGATCAGCATGCTGATGGCCTACGAGGTCACGCGCGACATGCCGACGCAGATGATCGAGATCGAGACGCCGCTCGAGACGATGCAGGCACCGGTGATCGACGGCAAGAAGACGGTGTTCGTCAGCATCATGCGGGCCGGGGCCGGCTTCCTCGACGGCATGCTGAACGTGGTGCCGGGCGCGCGCATCGGCCACATCGGGCTGTACCGCGACCCGAAGACGCTGGTGGCGGTGGAGTACTACTTCAAGATGCCGGCCGACATGCACGAGCGCGACGCGATCGTGCTGGACCCGATGCTGGCCACCGGCAACTCGGCGGTCGCGGCGGTCGACCGGCTGAAGGAGACGCGGCCGAAGTCGATCCGCTTCGTGTGCCTGCTGGCGGCGCCGGAGGGCCTGAAGCACTTCCAGTCGTCGCATCCGGACGTGCCGGTGTTCACCGCGGCGATCGACCGGCAGCTGGACGAGCACGGCTACATCGTGCCGGGGCTGGGGGATGCCGGGGACAGGTTGTTCGGAACGAAGTAGCCCGGATGCCCATCCGGGGAGCAGCCGTCGAAATCAACCCGGATCGGCATCCGGGCTGCGAGGCAGCGTGATCGCCACCCGCAGCCCGCCGTCGGGCCGGTTCGCGAGCGCGATCCGCCCCCCATGCGCCTCGGCGATCTCGCGCGCCAGCGCCAATCCCAACCCGGTGCCGGCCCGCTTGGTCGAATAGAACGGCAGCAAGGCCTGCGCCAGCACCGTGTCGCTCATGCCGGGGCCGCGATCGGCCACCTCGAAGCGGATCTCCGCCCCGGTGTCCGCGATCGACAGCGTGACGCCCTCGGCCGGCCCGCCGGCCTCGTGCGCGTTCTTCAGCAGGTTGATCAACGCCTGCTCGACCTGCACCGCATCGAACACCCCGTCCCGTGCCGGCAGCTCGCCGCGGCGCTCGAACGGGTACTGCGCCGCCAGCGCGGCCAGGAACGGCGCCCAGTCGACGCGCTCCGGCCGCGGCGCCGGCAGCTTCGCGAAGCGCGCGTAGCCGTCGAGGAAGCCGTGCAGGTGCCGCGAGCGCTCGCCGATGGTCGCGAACACCTCCTGCAGCCGCTGCGCATCGCCGCGCCGCGCCAGCTCGGCACCGCTGTGCGCGAGCGACGAGATCGGCGCCAGCGAGTTGTTCAGCTCGTGGCTGATGACGCGGATCACGCGCTTCCAGGTGGCGACCTCCTGGCGCGACAGCTCGCGCGTCATGCGCCGGAACAGCAGCAACCGGTGCGGCCGGCCCTGCAGCCGGAACTGGCGCTGCGACAGGTGGAAGGTCTCGTCGCTGCCGTCCAGCGTGACGCTGAACAGCGCGTCGGTGCCCTCCTCGACCGCCCGCGCGAGCGCCGGCGGCAGCGTCGCGAGCAGCGCGGCGAAATCGCTGCCCTCCAGGCTGCGGCCTTCGCCCAGCAGCTGGCGCGCGGCGATGTTGGCGTAGGCCACGCGCTGCCGCAGGTCGGTCAGCACCAGCGCGACCGGCGTGTTCTGCACCACAGTGTCGAGCAGCAGCTCGCGCTGCGCCAGGTGCTGGCGCTGGTCGCGCAGCGCATGGCCGAGCGTGTTGTGCTGCTGCACCAGCGCGCCGAGCTCGCCGCCGTGGTCGTCGCTGATCGAGACGCTGAAGTCGCCGTCGCGGTAGCTGAGCACCGCGCTCTCCAGCGAGCGCAGCAGGCGCTTCAACGGCGCGACCAGCCGTGCCGAGCTCCACGCCGCCAGCAGCAGCGCGAGCAGCGCGGCCACGCCGACCAGCAGCGCCGCGTGGCCGCCCCAGTGCGCGAGCGCCGCCAGCACCGCGGCATGCAGCGCCGCACCGGCCGCCAGGGCCACGACCAGCGCCAGCAGGAAGCGGGCGCGCAGGCTCAGCCAGCGCATCCGCGCCTCAACCCGCGATCCCGTAGCGGTCCATGCGCCGGTACAGCGCCTGGCGCGACAGCCCGAGGGCCACGGCGGCGCGGGCGACGACGCCGTCGGCCCGCGCCAGCGCCGCCACCACCGCGTCGCGGCTCGGTTCGCCGAGGTTGCGCGGCGTCGGGGCGAGTTCGGCTGCCGGCAGGCCCAGCAGCTCGGGCGTGACCGGCCCGCCGCGCGCCAGCAGCGCGGCGCGCTCGATCACGTTCTTCAGCTCGCGCACGTTGCCCGGCCACGCATGCGCGAGCAGCGCCGCGCGCGCCGCGTCGACCAGCCCTGGGCGGCCGGCGAGGAAGTGCTCGGCCAGCGCCAGCACGTCGTCGCGGCGCTGCGCGAGCGGCGGCACCACGACCTCGATCACGTTGAGCCGGTAGTACAGGTCTTCGCGGAAGCGGCCATCCCGCACCATCGTCTTCAGGTCGGCATTCGTCGCGCTGATCACGCGCACCCGCACGTGGCGCGTGCGCGTGGAGCCGACGCGCTCGAAACGGCCGCTCTCCAGCACCCGCAGCAGCTTCACCTGGCCGGCCAGCGGCAGCGTGCCGATCTCGTCGAGGAACAGCGTGCCGTTGTCCGCCGCATCGAAGCGGCCGTCGCGCGACTTGATCGCACTGGTGTACGCGCCGCCCTCGGCACCGAACAGCTCGGTCTCGATCAGGTCGGCCGGCAGCGCGCCGCAGTTGACCGCGACGAACGCCCCGTCGCGCACCGCCGAATTGACATGCACGGTGGTGGCGATGCGTTCCTTGCCGCTGCCGTTCGGCCCGGTGATGAGCACCGGCAGGTCGGAGCGCGCGACCTGGCAGGCCAGCTCCAGCGTGCGCTCCATCGCATCGGAGGCGTAGACGATGCCGCTCAGGTCGAAACGCTGCGCGAGCGCGACGCGGCGGCGGCGGCGCTCGTCGCGCAGGCGGGCCACCTCGCGCGTCGACTCCGCCAGCTCCAGCAGGTTCTCGATGGTGGCGAGCAGCTTCGCGTCGTCCCAGGGCTTCGCGAGGTAGTCGGCGGCGCCGGCCTTCACCAGTTCGACGGCGGCCTCGAGCCGCGTCCAGGCGGTCAGCAGGATCACCGGCAGGTCGGGCTGGCGCTCGCGGATCGCGCGGAACAGCGCCGCACCCTCGGCGCCGGAGGTGGTATCGGCGCTGAAGTTCATGTCCTGGATCACGACGTCGGCCGGGCGGCGGTCGAGCGCGGCCAGGCCCGCTTCGGGCGTCAGCGCGACCTCGGCCACGATGTCGTGCAGGGACAGCAGCAGCGTGAGGGCCTGGCCGACTGCGGGGTTGTCGTCGATGATCAGGATGCGGCGCATGGGGCGCGAGCTTACTAGGCCCCGCGCATCACCACCACCGGCGGCAGCGCCGCCGCGCGCCGCGCCGGGCCGAGCACCGCCACCTGGCCCAGCGCCCACAGCGTGACCGCGCCGATCGGCAGGCACACCCAGGGCAGCGGCGGCAGCTCGTAGAGGCTCATCAGCAGCCGGTTGATGCCGTACGCCGCCGTCATGCCGATCGCGATGCCCATCGTCGTCAGCAGGAAGTTCTCGGCCTGGAAGTAGCGCAGGATCTGCACCCGCGACGCGCCGAGCGCGCGCCGCACGCCGATCATCCGCGTGCGCTGCTGCACCCAGAAGCTCGCGAGACCGACGATGCCGAACGCGGTGACCACCAGCAGCGCGATGCACACCGCGACCAGCAGCGCCGCCATCCAGCGGTCCTGGCGGAAATACGCGTGGCGCATGTCGTCGAAGGTCTCGCGCTCCATCACGATGCGCCGGCTGTCGACCGCCTGCAGCGCGGCGACCGCATCCTTCAGCAGCAGGTCGCGCTGCGCCGCATCGACGCGCACCAGGTAGTTGCCCTCGTTGTACGAGGGCTGCACCGGCAGCAGCGTCAGGAACCCGCTGCGCGGGCCGTCGGGCTGCGGGATCGACATGTGCTCGACCACGCCGACCACGCGCATCGGCGAGGGGCCGAACACGTACAGCGATTTTCCGATCGCGCTGCCCTCGGGGAACAGGCGCGCCGCGGTGCCGCGGTCGAGGATCACCGCCGGCACCTTCGGCTCCTCGGCATCGAGGGCCGAGGCGGGCTGCATCTCCTCGGGGAGGAAGTCGCGGCCCTCGACCAGCTTCAGGCCGAGCGTCGCGAGCGCGTTCTCGCCGACGAGGTACAGCGCCGCGGTGATCGTCGGCGAGGTCTGGTCGAACGAGAGGCTGACGCCGGTGTCGGACGAGCCGTTGCCGAACGGCACGTGGTTGACGCTGGTGGCCGCCTTGACGCCGGGCAGGGCGCGCAGGGTCGCCAGGTCGCGCCGGGTCAGCGCCTCGTCGTTGTCGCGATGCGCGATGTCGTTGAGGCGGATGTGCAGCAGCTCGGACTCGGCCAGGCCGGTGGGCGCCTGCATGCGCTCCAGCCGCTGGCCGATCAGGAACAGCGCGTTGCTGACGATCGCGCAGCTCAGCGCGACCTCGAGCACGATCAGCGCGGCGGCGGTCTTGTGGCGGCGCAGCGTCGACAGGATCGGTCGGAAGTCCATCATCGCGTTCTCCTTGGGTTCTGGCCGCTGTTCACTGCGACTTGAGCTGCAGCGCCGGCGTCACCTGGCAGGCGCGCCAGGCGGGCAGCAGCCCGGCGGCGAGGCTGGCCACCAGTGCGAGCACGAGGGTGATCGCGAGCATCGGCGCATCGAGGTAGGCGAGCTGCGCATAGCTGGCCGGGTTCTGGCGCACGCCCCACAGCCCGAGCAGCGCGAGGCCGAGGCCGAGCACGCCGCCGACGATGCCGATGCTGCCGGCCTCGACGAGGAACTGCCCGAAGATCGCGCGCCGGGTGGCGCCGAGCGCGCGCCGCACTGCGATCTCCGGCGCGCGGCGCATGCACTTGGCGAGCAGCAGCCCGACGGTGTTGGTCAGGCACACCAGCAGGAAGCCGAATGCGAGCCACAGCTGCAGGTGCACGTCGCCGGGCACGACGTGCTTGAACGACATGCGCTCGGTGACGTTGCGCAGGCGCACGTTGCTCGGCCGCTCGAAGCGGCCGGCCGCGCGCTGCTGCTCGGAGTAGTCGGTGAGGTACTGCCGCAGCGCCGGCGCGTCGGCCGCCGACGGCATCTGCACCCAGTACTGCAGCCAGGCGCAGGGGGCGTTCAGTGCGCGCGGGTCGGGGGCGGTGCGGTTGCCCCAGCAGGTCATGCTGCCGGCGATCGGCAGCCGGGCCTGCAGCGCGGTGGACAGCGGCGTGAACACCTGCTCGGTCTTCGCGAAGCGGCCGGCGTACAGGTCGTAGTAGTGCGGCACCGGGCGCCACGGCGCGAGCACGCCGACGATGCGCAAGTCGCGGTCGCCGGCACGCAGCATGCGGCCGGTGCTGTCGGCGCCGTCGAACAGCTTCTCGTTCAGCTCGTGCGAGATGACCGCGACGCGCGCGCCGGCCTCGTCGTCGGCGGCACTCCAGCCATGTCCGTGGCGCCACGGCGTCTCGAACATCGGGAAGAAGTCGGCGGTGGTGTAGCGGGCGCTCGCGAAGAACGCGGGGCGGTCGGCCTGCGCCGGCTGCACGGCGACCGAGCCGCCGGTCATCATCACCTGGCGTTCGCCGCGGTGTTCGCGCAGCAGGGCCTCGGCATCGAAGCGGGTCAGCTGTTCCAGCGGTTCGGCGCCGGGCGGCGCGGCGCCGCGTTCGTTGGCGTCGAGCTGCACGTAGAAGAGCCGGTCGCTCTTGCCCGGGATCGGGTCGCCCGACAGCACGTGGAACACCGTCAGCGTGGTCATGCTGGCGCCGATGCCGAGCGCGATCGCGAGCACCATCAGCGCGGTCAGCGCGGGGCTGCGGCGGAAACTGCGCAGCGCCAGGTCGAGGTGGTAGCCGAACATGGTGGGGCGCTCCTATTTCAGCAGGGTGTTGACGGCGGCGAGGTCGGCCTCGGCGATGCGGCCGGCCGACTGCAGCAGCAGCAGGCGGCTGAGCACGAACTGGTGGCGCGCCTGCGAGTACGAGGCCTGCGCGGAGGCCTGGGTCTGGATCGCGAGCAGCAGGTCGGTCATGGTCTGGGTGCCGAGTTCGTGGCCGATGCGGGTGGAGGCGAGGGCGCGGCCGGCCGAGTCGACCGCGGTGCGCGTGGCGCCGATGCGGCCGATGCCGGCGGCGATGCTGCGGTACTGCTCCAGCGTCTCGCGCGCGACGCGACGGCGGCGCAGCTCGTAGTCGTCGCGCGCCGCATCCTGCTGGCGCAGGGCCTGGCGCAGTTGTGATTGCGTGGCGCCGCCGGCGAACAGCGGCACGTTGAGCACGAGCCCGACGCTCGCGACGTTGCGGCCGTCGGTGTTGCTGGCCGGCACCGGCCAGGCGGCGGCGCGGCCGACGCCCAGGTTGGCGCTCAGCGTGGGCAGGTGGCCGGCCCGTGCGGCGGCGATGCCCTGCCCTGCGGCATCGACGACATGGCGCTGCGCCGACAAGCCCGGGTTGTGCAGCAGCGCCTCGTCGACCCAGGCCTGCGGATCGGCCGGCTCGGGCAAGGCCATCGGCAGCTCGTCCTGCAGGCGGTTGAGGGTCGGCACCGGCTGGCCGGTGATCTCGGAGAGCGCCTCGCGCGCATCGTCGCGTGCCTGGCGCGCATCGATGCTGGCCGCCTGCGCCGCCGCGTGGTAGGCCCGCGCCTGCTCCACGTCGACCTGGGCCGACAGCCCGTTGCGAAAGCGCTGGTCCGACTGTTCGACCTGCTGGCGGAACGCATCCTCGTTGGCCTCGACCTGGCGCACCGCGTCGTCGGCGGTGAGCACATCGAAGTAGGCACGGGCGACGCGGGCGCACAAGGCCTGTTCGGCGGCGCGCACCAGGTCGTCCTGCGCCTCGGCCTGCGACTGCGCGACATGCAGCTGCGACAGACGGGACACATCGACCAGCACCTGGTTCAGCGTGACGGAGGCGGCGCGGCTGCTGTTGCGCTCTCCCGGGTCACCGGTCGGTTGCAAGCGGTCGAATGCCAGGCCGGCCGAGGCCTGGGGCAGCAGCGGCGCTCGGGCCTGCACGACGCCCTCTCTCGCGATGCCGCGTTGGGCATCGGCCGCCGACAGCACCGGGTCGGCACGACGGGCTTGCTGGTAGACCTGCAGCAGGTCGTCGGCTCGGGCTGCCAGTGGTGCGGCTGCCAGCAGGAGTGCAGCGATGCAGCGGCGCATCGCGGCGCTTGGGGGACTGGGCTGAAGTGATCGACGAGCATGCGAGCGCCCGCACGTTTCGTCGACCTGTTCAGTCTTTTCTCCACCCCACACAGCACGGTGGTGGTGGCAAAGGCGCGAGTGGGCAGGCTGTGGAGCGCCAATCAGGACGGGGCGCCGGAGCTGGCTGGTTTCATGGCCCGCGTGCGCAGCACGCTTCGTGAACTGACTGTCGCACACTGTTTGACCACAACGAACGAAGTGAGTGGCGGGAGTTTGGGCGACGGGCCATGAAATCAGCCAGCAGAGGGCAGTCATCGCCCCCCGGGGCGATGACCGCACCGGCCGGCGAGCCACAGCCTGCCCACTCGCGCCTTTGCTCGCACCGTTCACCATCTCAGGCCGCCACTTCGCTCGCAGAGCTGAGCCGCAGTTCGTCCGACACATCCACGACCTGCCCGTCAACGACATGCACGTTCCGCTGCGCCCGCGCCGCCAGCTGCGGATCGTGCGTCACCATCACGATGGTCGCGCCCGAGCGGTGCAGTTCCTCCAGCAGCGCCATCACGCTGCGCGCCATCTGGCTGTCGAGGTTGCCGGTCGGCTCGTCGGCCAGCAGCAGCCGCGGACTGCCGGCCAGCGCGCGTGCGATCGCCACCCGCTGCTGCTGGCCACCCGACAACTCCGCCGGGTAGTGGCGCTCGCGCGCGGCCAGCCCCACCCGCTCCAGCGCATCGCGCACGCGCCGGCGACGCTCGTCGGCCTTCATGCCGCGGTAGCGCAACGGCACTTCCACGTTGTCGGCAATGTTCAGGTCCGGGATCAGGTTGAAGGCCTGGAAGATGAAGCCGATCTTCTCGTTGCGGATGCGCGAACGGGCGTTGTCGTCCAGCTGCCCCACCTCGACGCCATCGAGCAGGTAGCTGCCGCCGGTCGACGCCTCCAGCAGGCCGGCGATCGTCAGGAAGGTCGTCTTGCCCGAGCCCGACGGACCCGTCACCGCGACGAACTCGCCCTCCTTCACCTCGAGGTTGAACGCGCGCAGCGCATGGGTCTCGATCACCTCGGTGCGGTAGACCTTGGACAGGCCGGTCATCTTGAGCATGGGAGTCCTTCGGTTCGTTCGTTGATGGGTTGAATCACTGGCTGACGGCGACCTGCTCCGCCCCCTGGAACAGCTCGGCACCGGACACCACCACCCGGTCGCCGACGGCCAGGCCGCCGAGGATCTCGACCTTGTCGAGGCTGCGCGCGCCGACGCGGATCGGCGTCTTCACCGCCATGCCGTCGCGCAGCACGTACGCATGCGCGCCACCGGATTCGTCGACGAAGCTGCCGCGTTGCACGGCCAGCACGTCATCGCGCTTGTCGAGCAGCACGCGCACCGACAGGCGCTGGTTCTGCCTCAGCTGGCTCGGCTGCTCGCCCGCGCCACCGCTGAAGCGCAGCCGCGCCGCCACCTCGTTGTTGACGACCTCTGGCGACACCGTGCTGACCGCCGCGCGCCACGTGTGGCCGTTGCCGCTGATCTCGCCCGGCATGCCGACGCCGAGATCGCGCGCGAAACTCTCGGCCACCTGCATCTGCACCTCCAGCGCCGACAGGTCGATCACCGACAGCAGCTGCGCATCCTTCGCGACATTCGCATGCTCGGCAATGAACAACTGCCCCACCTGCCCCTCGACCGGCGAGCGCACCGTCAGGCTCTCGACCTGGCGCTGCAGGTCCTTCACCAGCAGCAGCTGCCGCGCATGCGCGAGCTGGCGGGCCTGCACATCGAACTTCAGGCTGTCGTCCTTCAGCCGCAGGCCGGCCTCGGCATGGTCGAGCGCGATGCGCGCCTTCTGCAGCGTGTCGCGCGCATGCTCGACCTGCATGCCCGACACCGCGCCGGCGTCGAACGCCTTCTGCTGGCGCGCCAGGTCGTTCTGCGCACTGCTGTGGTCGATGCGCGCCGCATCGAACGCCCCCTGCAATGTGCCGCGCTGCTGCCGCGCATCCACGTCGGCACGCAGCACGTCGGCCTTCATCGCGTCGGCATTCGACAGCTCCTGCGCGAGCTTCGCGGCCAGCTCGGGGCTGTCGATCACCGCGAGCACCTGGCCGCGCGCGACCCGGTCGCCGGCATGCACCTTCAGCGTCGCGGCACCGCCGCCGGCCGCGTACAGCGTCGGGCTCACCGCGGCGACGACCTTGCCCTCGGCCGCGATGTCGCGCACGAACGGGCCGCGCTGCACGGTCGCCACCACCAGCCGCGAGGCCGACACCGACGAGCCGCTCGAGAAGCCGTGCCGCAGCGCCGGCGTCGAGAGCGCGACCGCGAGCAGGGCCGCCAGCGCCGCGCCGGCGGCCAGCCACGGCCCGGGCCGCAGCCGGCGCTTCGGCAACGGCTGGTCCTGGGCCGAGGTGTCGCGGATCAGCGGAGCGTCGTTCGCAGCGTTCATGGCCTGCTTCATTGCAACGCCCGTGCCCGCTCCCGCCGGCGATGAAAATCCCATTGAATCAAGGGCTTGGCGCGGATTGCCCCTGCTGCCGATGTGTCCGCGGACAGCCACCGGACGGACAGCGGACAGCGCACGGACAATCCGCGGCCATGACGCCGACACCCACTGCCCTGGCCGCGCTGATGCAGGCCTTCTTCGACGCCGTGTCCTTCGAGCCCGGCGGGCGCCCGCCCTACGAGCGGCTGCACGGGCTGTTCATCGACGGCGGCCTGCTGATCCGCAACATCGGGCCGGCGCCCGAGGTGACGGGCGTCGCGCAGTTCATCGCGCCGCGCCAGCGCTCGGTCGAGGCCGGCGAGCTGACGGCGTTCCGCGAGACCGAGCTGGCCGAGATCACCGAGGTGTTCGGCCAGGTGGCGCACCGCACCAGCACCTATGCGAAGACCGGCACGCTGAACGGCCAGGCCTTATCGGCACGCGGCGTGATCTCGACGCAGTTCGTCTCGACGCCCACCGGCTGGCGCATCAGCGCGATGGCCTGGGACGACGAGCGGCCGGGGCTCGCGCTGCCGGCACGCTACGCGCCGCCTGCCGCCTGAACGCTCACCCCTTGAAGGGGTTGGCGGTCGCGAACCACAGCCCGATGCCGGTCGCGATGATGAACGCGCCGTCGAGCACGCCGACCAGCAGGAACACCTTCTGCTGCAGCGGCTCCATCAGCTCGGGCTGGCGCGCCGAGGCTTCGAGGTACTTGCTGGCCAGGACACCGACGCCCAGGCAGGAGCCGATGGCGCCGAGGCCGATCATGTGGCCGACGGCCAGCGGGACGAGGTCGATACCGTTCATGACAAAGGCCTTTCGTTCACTGTGAGTTCTGGTCGAGGAAGCCGGTGACGCTGCGCAGGCGCCGATCGTCGAGCAGCTCGGCGAAGTCGGTCCCGCGTGCGACGCCCTGTCCGCCGGCGTCGCACAGCTGCCACGAGAAGCGCAGGTAGCGGCCATGCGCATCCACCTGGCCATGCGGCTCGAAGCGGTGGCCCGGGTAGTGCTGCTGCACGGCGCCGATCAAGCCGCTGATCGCCTCGTGGCCGCGGACGTCGGCCAGCGGGTCGGTGTAGCGCGCGTCGGCACTCCACAGCTCCGCGATCAGCCGCGCCCGACGCGCCGCATCGCTTTCGTTCCAGGCCTCCAGATAGCGGGTGACCAGGGTGCTGGCATCATTCATGAATGCTCCTTCGGGGTTGAGTGAGTGAGAGGACATGGCTGCATCCTCGCGGCCTGGCCGCCTGCAGTCGATGACCTCCCAGGTCAAGTCGCCACGCCAGTCAAAGGAGAACCCGATGCTGTTCGTCCGCAACGTCACCCTGCCCGACGGCCGCCGCGGCCACGATGTGCTCGCGCGCGACGGCCGCATCGAGGCGATCGGCCCCCAGCTGCCGCAGCCCGAGGGCGCAACGCTGCTCGACGGCCACGGCTGGCTGCTGTCGCCGCCCTTCGTCGACGCGCATTTCCACATGGACGCGACGCTCAGCCACGGCCTGCCGCGCGTCAACCAGAGCGGCACGCTGCTCGAGGGCATCGCGCTGTGGGGCGAGCTGAAGCCGCTGCTGACGCAGCAGGCGCTGGTGGAGCGCGCGCTGCAGTACTGCGACTGGGCGGTGGCCAAGGGCTTGCTCGCGGTGCGTTCGCACGTCGACGTCTGCGACGACCGGCTGCTCGCGGTCGACGCGCTGCTGCACGTGAAGCAGGTGGTGAAGCCGTACCTCGACCTGCAGCTGGTCGCGTTCCCGCAGGACGGCGTGCTGCGCTCGCCCACCGCGCTCGCCAACCTCAAACGCGCACTCGACCGGGGCGTCGACGTGGTCGGCGGCATCCCCCACTTCGAGCGCACGATGGCCGACGGCGCCGAGAGCGTGCGGCTGCTGTGCGAGCTGGCGGCCGAGCGCGGGCTGCGCGTCGACATGCACTGCGACGAGAGCGACGACCCGCTGTCGCGCCACATCGAGACGCTCGCGTTCCACACGCAGCGGCTCGGGCTGCAGGGCCGCGTCACCGGCTCGCACCTGACCTCGATGCACTCGATGGACAACTACTACGTCAGCAAGCTGCTGCCGCTGATCGCCGAGGCGCAGGTGCATGCGGTGGCCAACCCGCTGATCAACATCACGCTGCAGGGCCGCCACGACAGCTACCCGAAGCGCCGCGGCATGACGCGCGTGCCCGAGTTGATGGCCGCCGGCGTCAACGTCGGCTTCGGCCACGACTGCGTGATGGACCCTTGGTACTCGTCGGGCAGCGCCGACATGCTGGAGGTCGCGCAGATGGGCCTGCACGTGGCGCAGATGACCTCGCAGGCGCAGATGCGGGCCTGCTTCGATGCCGTCACCGTCAACAGCGCGAGGATCCTCGGGCTCGAGGGCTACGGGCTGCAGGCCGGGGCGCGCGCCGACTTCGTGCTGCTGCAGGCGCGCGACCCGGTGGAAGCGATCCGGCTGCGCGCGACGCGGCTCGCGGTGGTGCGCGGCGGGCAGGTCATTGCGCAGACGCCGGCGGCCACCGCGACGCTGTCGCTGCCAGGGCGGCCGGACAGCGTCGACTGGACGCTGCAGCGCTAGCGGCCTGCGGCCTCGCGGAAGTAGCGGATGCGGTCGTCGTCGGCCGGGTGCGAGGCGATCGCGATGCCGAGCCAGCCGGGCTCGCCGCCATCGGAGCGCTTGCGGCGCTCCTCGGCGATCTTCTCGAAGAAGCGCACCATCGCGTCGGGCGAGATGCCGGCGGCCTTCATCAGGTGCACGCTGTCGGCATCGGCCTCGCGCTCGGCATCGCGCGCATAGCCTGCCTGGCCCAGCACCAGCGGCACGCCGGCCAGCAGGCTGCTGAAATCGCCGACCACCAGGCTCGTCACGACGCCCAGCGCGGTCGCCTGCACCAGCATGCGCAGCCCGTGGCGGTGGCGCACATGGCCGAGCTCGTGGCCGAGCACGCCGACGATCACCGATTCGTCGCCACCGACCAGCGCCACCAGTTCGTCGGTCAGCACCATCGTGCCGCCGGGCAGCGCGAACGCGTTCGGGCCCAGCGACTTGTCCTTGCCGCGGCGGAACAGCAGCTCGTGCGGCGGCGCGCCCTGCGGGTACGCCTGCGCGATCGCGCGCTCGAACGCGGCACGCAGCTTCGCCTGCTGCGCCGCGGGCAGTTCGCTTGCCTGCACCAGCTCGCCGTCGACCGACTTCATCGCCGCGTCGCCGATCTGGCGGTCGACCGAAGGCGGCAGCATCGCGACGACCGCGCGCGAGGCCCACGGCAGCCCCCACAGGTAGCCGGCCCCCATCAGCAGCGCGAACGCGACGACGATGCCGCCGACCCAGCGCCAGCTCTGCTGCGCCTTGACGACCAGCGTCTCGCCGCGGCCGCTGGCGCGCGCCCAGGCGTCCCACGCCGCCGAGTCGGTGCAGTGCAGCGCGCCGCCGTCTTTCAGGTGCGCCACGCGTGCGCCGTGGCGGGTGCGCTCCGGCCATTGCACCTCGGCCAACGGCACGCTGCGCGCGACGCCGTCGCCGGCGATCAACAGGCGCTCGCCGCCGACGTGGATGCGCACGCGGTGGCTGCGGGCGCTGCGGCCGTCGAAGTAATCCACCTCGAGGGCAGGAGCGGCGGGCGCGTTCACAGGCCGACGTCGATGCCGAAGAAGTCACCGGCCGCGTCGCCGGCGGCATCGCCTTCGTGGCCGGCCTGCGCGACCAGCGCGTCGATGTGGGTGCGGCTGACGATGCCGACCGATTCGAGCCGCAGCCGGGTCAGCGCGACGCGCGCGAACGGCCAGTACAGGCCGAGCGTGACGATCATCAGCAGCCAGTTCGCGAGCGTCACGCGCAGCAGCGGCCAGAAGCGCAGCTCGCTCTTGAAGCGCAGGTGCTGGTTGCCGGTGCGCGACCACAGCAGGTTCTGGAAGCGCGAGGTGAAGTACGGCCGGGCGAAGACCTGCATCAGCAGCCACGATGCCAGGATCACGATGAAGCCGAGCACCATCGCCGCAACGCGGCCGGTCTCGCCGCGGTTGCGAATCAAGTCGGCCACGCTGGAGCCGAGCAGCGTGGCCAAGCCGAAGACGACGAGGCCGGCCACGACGCCGGCCACCAGCCACACGCCCAGGCTCTTCAGGCACAGCCCATAGAAGGCCCCGGGGCCGGCGCGCAGCTCGGTCTGCAGCTGCGCGAACGCATAGTGGTCGTGCTGGTACTTCTTCAGGTTCCACATCATCAGCGGCAGCACCAGCAGCGTCACGCCCATCACCGCGGTGAAGGCCGGGCCGAACCAGCCGGGTGGGTGGACCTGGTCGGGCACCGCAAGCAGGACGCCCAGCAGCACGGCGCTGGGCGCGAACACCGGCAGCAGTGCGCGGTAGGCGCCGGCTGCGTCGCCCTTGAAGCGAAAGCGCAGCCCGCGCCAGCTGGTGTTGGCGAGGCGGAACTGCAGCGACGACTTGAACAGTGCCGGCCACAGCGCCGCGACGATCACGAAGGCCACCAGCCCGGCCATCGGCGAGAACTGGCCGGCCACCGAATACAGCCCGCCGAGCAGCACCACCAGCAGGTAGCCGCGCAGCATCTTCTTCGGGTCGCCGTGGAAGCCGAGCGGGTGGCCGGCCACCAGCGTGTTGCCGTAGAAGTAGCGCAGGCGGCGCACCTTGGCCCACGGGAAGTAGAGCCCGGCGGTGACCAGCGTGAGCAGCAGGTTGACGATCCAGATGCGGAAGTATTCGCTGCCGGAGCCGGTGAAGCGGATCGGCAGGCGTTCGTTGAGCGTGCTGTCGAAGCTGGACGGGGTGACCGTGGGCGGCACGGTGGTGGTGTCGAGCGTCGAGATCACGCCGTTCAGGCCGGCGCTGTCGATGCTGGCGCTCTGGGCGGGCTGGTCACCGTCGGGCGCGGTGAATCCGCCCTGGGGGCCGTGGGGTGTTGTCATGTCGTGTTGCGCCGTGCGGGGTGGATGGCCGGCGTTCTCCCTCGCCGAAAACTTTAACACTGCGTTTCAGACAGCCACCCTTCGCTAGAATCGTTTTCACTCCAGGGACACCCACATGAAACTCATCGGCTCGCTCGCAAGCCCGTACGTGCGCAAGGTGCGCATCGTGATGGCGGAAAAGAAGCTCGACTACCAGTTCGAACTGGAGGACGTGTGGACGAGCGACGCGATCATGAAGTCCAACCCGCTGGGCAAGGTGCCGGTGCTGGTGATGGAGGGTGGCGAGGCGGTCTTCGACTCGCGGGTGATCGTGGAGTACATCGACACGCGCTCGCCGGTGGGCAAGCTGATTCCCGAGACCGGGCGTGAGCGCACCGAGGTGCGCACCTGGGAGGCGTTGGGGGATGGCCTGCAGGATGCGGCGATCCTGGCCAGGCTGGAGCAGACCTGGGCCGGCCGCAGCGAGGGCCAGCGCAGTGCGGCGTGGGTGAGCCGGCAGATGGACAAGGTGCATGCCTGTTTGGCGGCGATGAGCCAGGGGTTGGGCGAGAAGGCCTGGTGCTCGGGCAACCACTTCACGCTGGCCGATATCGCGACGGGCTGCGCACTCGGGTACCTGGATTTCCGATTTGCCCATATCGATTGGCGGACGACGTATCCGAACTTGTCGAAGCTCTACGAGAAGCTGGCGGTTCGGCAGAGTTTTGTGGATACGGCTCCGCCGAAGGTTTAGGGTCTTTTCACTGCGTGAGGCTGCTGCCGGGTCTCGCCCCGGCGGGCGAGTCACTTTCATTTGCTGGCTCAAATGAAAGTAACCAAAGCAAAGAGCCCTCAACCCGAAAACCATACGGTTCGTTCAGTCTCGCTGCGGACAACACTGACGCTTCGGCTGGTGCCCCACGTTCATTGGGATTGTTGGCCGTTCTTCTCCACCCAGCTCGCTACGCATCGCCAAGATGCATGG
>NZ_JBFUFQ010000049.1:0-31760 GCF_056403355.1 Rhizobacter sp. P2_H3
GCGCCGGCACGGTGCTGGACGTGCTGCAGCGCACCGCGCCGCCGGGCCTGGCGCGCCGCCTGCGCGAGGAGGCCGGCGTCGCGGTGCTGGAAGCGGCCGGCGACGCGGCGGCCGACTGGTCGGCGTGGAGCCGCGAGCAGGCGGTGCAGGCGCGCTGCGTGGTCGTCGCGCTCACGGTCGACGGGGCCCGGCAACGCTGGCTCGCGATGGAAGACCCATGGGACGACGCGAAGCTGCGCCGCATCAGCGGGCGCGTCGGCGAAGCGCTGCAGCCGGCAGCCGCGAGCACGCAGGCGATGCGCTCCTGGCTGGGGGAGACCGATGGGGCAGCGGTGCGCGAAGAAGCCGCGAAGCCCGCGGCCGTGGCCGACGGGCCGATCGTCGGCTTCGTCGACAGCGCGATCCGCGCCGGCTTCCAGGCCGGTGCGAGCGACATCCATTTCGAATGCGACCGCGGTGGCGTGACGGTCAAGCACCGGCTCGACGGCGTGATGGCGCGCTTTGCGCGGCTCGACGGTGCGACGCAGGCCGAGGAGGTGATCTCGCGCATCAAGGTGCTGGCGCAACTCGACATCACCGAGCGGCGGCTGCCGCAGGACGGGCGTTTTCGGATCGACATCCAGGGTGGGCGCATCGACCTGCGCGTGTCGATCATGCCGAGCGTGTTCGGCGAGGACGCGGTACTGCGGCTGCTCGACAAGGCCCAGCTGCGCGAGAGCGATGCGACGGTGTCGCTCGACCTGCTGGGCTTCGACGCGATCGGCGCGGGCCTGATCCGCGAGCTGTCGATGGCGCCGAGCGGGATGATGCTGGTGACCGGGCCGACCGGCAGCGGCAAGACGACGACGGTGTATGCGGCGCTGTCGGAGATCAACACGGGGCTGGAGAAGATCATCACGATCGAGGACCCGGTGGAGTACGAGCTGGCGGGCGTGCTGCAGATTCCGGTCAACGAGCGCAAGGGGCTGACCTTCGCGAAAGGGCTGCGCTCGATCCTGCGGCATGACCCGGACCGCATCCTGGTCGGCGAGATCCGCGATGCCGAGACGGCCGAGATCGCGGTGCAGTCGGCGCTGACCGGCCACGCGGTGTTCACGACGGTGCATGCGAACAGCCTGACCGACATCATCGGCCGCTTCCGGCATTTCGGGCTCGACATGTTCGGCTTCATGTCGTCGCTGAACGGGGTGGTGGTGCAGCGGTTGATGCGGCGGCTGTGCGCCGATTGCGCCGGCGAGCGTGACGCGACTGCACGCGAGGCGCAGTGGCTGGGCGTGGTCGCGGAACACGGCGTGCGCGTGCCGCTGGCGGTGGGCTGCCCGCTGTGCCACGGCTCGGGCTACAAGGGGCGCTTCGTGATCTCGGAGGTGCACGTGATCGACGATGCGTTCCGCGACCACGTGACCGAGGGCTCGCCGCTGTCGGTGCTGAAGGGGCATGCGTATGCGGGCGGCACGCTGACGCTGGACCAGCAGTCGGTGCGGCGGGTGCTGCAACGCCAGACCACGATCGAGGAGGTGCGGCGTGTCGTCGGTGCGATCTGAGGGCGCGCAGGCCTGGCTGGGCTTGCGTGGGGTGGCGTGGCGCTTCGGTGAACAGCCGTGGCAGTGGCAGCCGGCCGACGGGCTGGAAGCCGGCGTGACGGCCGTTGCAGCGGCACTGAAGGCCGATGCCGCGGTGCGCCGGCCGCAGCTCAGGCTGTGGCTGGCCGGCAGCGTGGCGCGGCCGTTCATCGTGCAACCGGTGCCGGGGCTGCAGAGCTGGACCGAGGCACGCCGGCTGGCCGAGGCGCTGGCGCCCGATGAGACCGGGCTGACCGGGCCATGCGAGGTGTGGCTGGATGCGGCGCCGCCTGGGCACGCGGTGCTGGGCGTGGCGATCGAGACGGCGACGCGCGAGACGATCGAGCGTGTGCTGGCGGCGCATGGCGTGCGCGCTGTTGCGATGCGGCCGTGGTGGACGGCGGCGTTGGCGCGGGCGCTGGACGCGCAGCCGGCGCTGTCGCGCATCGTCGTCGCGGAACCGGAGAGCCTGGTGGTGCTGGCCGGCCGCGACGGGGTGTTCAGCGCGACGGCCACCTGTGCACCGTTGCCGTCGCCGGAGCATGCGGCGGCATGGCTGCAGCGCTCGGTGCTGAGCCTCGGGATCGCCGACGGCGAGGGCGTGCGGGTGGTGCTGTCGGCGGGCGCGGGATTGGACGATGCGGTGATGGAGGCGTGGGCATGAGGCGCATCGAGGCCGATTTCATCCGCCGCCGGCCGCCGGGGCGAGCCTGGTGGGGCGCGACGGTGCTGTTGCTGGTGGCCGCGGTGGCGTTGGCGGCATGGGGCTGGACGGTGCGCGAGGACACGGCCGGCGTGCGTGCGCAAATGCAGGACTGGAATGCGCGCGTCGACGCACTGGCGCACCAGGCGTCGCGGCGCGCCGAGCTGCCGAACGAGCCGCCGCCGGCCTATGCCGCCGATGCGCAGGCGGCGTTGAAGCTGCAGCGCGTGCCGGTCGACGCCGCGCTGGCCTCGCTCGAATCGGTGGGCACGGTGGGCGTGCTGCCGGTGTCGGTGGACATCAGCGCGGCCGACGCGACCGTGCGCGTGCAGGTCGAGTTCTCAAGCTACGAGGCGCTGCTGAAGTACCTGGAGGATCTCAACGCCGGGGAGCCGAGCGAGCGGTGGATCCTGGCGACGGCGCAGGGGACGGCACAGGGTGCCAGCGGGCGGCCGACGGCGTTGATCGTCTCGCGGTGGCGTGGGAGGGAATGACATGGGATCTCGCGATGACAGCTCAGCAAGTTCCTGAGCCTCATTCTTCGGCACCAGCCAGACACCATCGGCCTGACGCTGGATGCGCAGGGCTGGGCCGTCATCGATGAGCTGATTGCCAAGAGTGATGCCGCGGGAACGCGGCTCACACGGGACGAACTGCTGCAGCCGCAGTCGCGACAGCAGGTGCACCTGTCGGCCGATGAAGCAACGGCGCACTTGGTGGGGCAGCGTCATGGCAAGCCTGTCGAGCTGACGGTTGACGCGCTTCGCATGCACGCTGCCGGGTTCAAGTTCTATCGGGCGGACAACGGCGTCTGGCTCACGGATCAGGTGCCTCGGGAATTTCTGGTAGCCCGCTAAACAAAGTCGAAATGCTCCTCCATGACGGCAATCGCCTCGTCAACGTCTGCGCCGAGGAAACCGAGCACTTCCAGGAACCATGACAGCTGGTCGTCCTGGCCCGACACATTTTCTTTGCTCGGGTAAAGAAGGCACACGGCAAGACGAGCAACAACTGCCTCACCGCTCTCGAAATTCCGCAGTCCTCTTTCGTCCACGGCTTTCCACCAATGAGCAAGAGCGACACGCCTGTCATCCTCAGAGAGTTCCCCGGCGAGAAGCCCTTTGACGGTCGACAGAGGGTCATGGGCGGAAGAGCCGAATGAAATGCCGAGTCGCCCAACGACTCTCATCATGTAGAGCAGAAGCGATCGCAGGGATTCATTTGCGCTCTTCGGCCAGGCTATCGAGCCAATCGACTTGTTCAATGCATTGCTCCGAGCAAGTCCCTCAAATCTGCTCCCAGACACTTCTTCCTTCAAAGAACAACTCGAAGCCTCCACTGGCCGGCCAGAACGAGACTGTCTAATTTTCAATGCTCTCTCCGGGCAGAACGAAGAAGTATTCGGAGAGCGGCTCCAACAGCACCTTGACGGGCGTAGAGCTCTCGTTCTGAAGCGGCAATCTCGCGGTCAGATGGGGCATGCCGACTCCTATTGCTGAGGGCTCGGTTCCAGCGCCTTGCCATCACGCGTCACGGTCACAATGGAATTTACCCATCCAAACACGATCAAACCTCTTCCAGCGTGGTGAATCTCAAAGCAGGACTCTGCCTCACCTCCAACGCCCGTTACTTCAATTTGCGCGCCCGATTCGATAAGGTACAACTCGGCCCAAGGCTCAATGATCAGTTCAGTGACAGCTGCGGTCGTATTGCAATAGATGACAGTCTGACGCATGGAACTTTGCACTTGTTCAGCCGGATTAAAATCTTGTCACACCCCATTCGAGGCCGCTCCTTATTCCATCCCTCTAAGCCAATTTCGTATCCACGGATGCTTGGCCAAATCGGGAGCCGTCTCTACCAAGACTGACATGAAGGCGTCTCTAGCTGCCAATAGCATGTCCGCCAGTTCATCACCAGGAATATCCTCAGTCGTAGGATTGGGCTGCCAGTCGGTCTGACTCGCACATGTCGCAATATATCCGCGGCCCAACGGTTCCAGCGAGATGGAGCGCTCGACGCCTTGCTCATAAAAATCAACAGTCGTCGCCATATTCTGATTGACAGCGTGAAGCGCAGATGGCAATTGCTCCAGGAAAACCGGCAAGTCGGTTCCCACGTCCACTGGCCAACGCTGCTGGCCAAAGCCAGACAGCACGAATTCACTCTGAGACTCCGTCGCGCGACAAACATCTATCAGGATTGATCGAACATCGTCTTCGTTCGAGTTGTAGGAACGGGTTGCGAAATCGCGCGCTGCCTTGAGACGCAGTTCAATGTGCACAACAGAACTCCCATCGCTCAAAGTGACTCCCATGAGTTCCGCCGCGCCTGCACGAACCTCAGACCCGACACGCTACCTAACAAGATCGTAGGCTTGGGGAGACTTCGGCGTAGCGGACAATCTGATACCGGCATCGAGCATGGAAACCGCCTCTGGTCCGACATAAAACGATTTAATCTTCTCAAATTGCTTTCGAATGTTTTTCGCAAAAATGGCGTATAGCTCGTCAGATTGTGCGCCATTTCCGACGGTTCCGATCTGCCCGGCAATTAATTGATACTCGCCGTGCCTGCCCCCTGTTTGCAATGCAATGGTTTGCGGATTATTGACTTGATCCACTGCGTACATCTGACCACCGGCCCGCTGAGATACAACTCGCAGATTGACTGAGACGCCACGATCGACAATGAGGTATGTCTCAAATGGGATCAACCCATCAACGTCGGCCAGCATCACTACTTTTGGCTCAGCGAACAATCCACCCTGAACAAAATCGACTGGTCGAACTGCTGCGATCTGCCGAGCAACAGCGACGAAGTCAGCATGAGTTGCAAAAAAAGGGGTCAGCTTTCTGCTCATATTGGATCTCGCGGTTTAGGAATCGTCAAAACATGCTCTCCTGTTTGTGCCCTGATTCTGTTCGCGTTGGTTGCTTCTCGAGTAGTGAGTGTGACACCGTCAGCTCGCGTATCTACCGTATTCAGCCGAAGGGTTTTGCCATCTTTAACCGCCGTAATGTCAGGATAAGACGAACCTCGACGCGCTCCACCAGGTCCAGGAAGATACTCCTCCGGACCGCGTCCGCCGCCGCCCGTGATCTTCCAGCCGCGTCGTTCCATTTCGGTTGCAACTTCACCGACATGCGCACGAGTAGCTTCGTTGCCGAGGCGTCCGCCCAATCCACTTCCAAACTCCACCTTACACGCGTTATGCACCCAGGCACCAAGTCGGCCAACGAAGTATGTATGAAACTCTGCCACCTCGAAGTTGTACGTGTCATGCCGTGAGGCGTCCTTCTCCACGTGTCCGACGGTCAGAGCACCTGAGCCCAAGCGCTCGATCCGATCACCAGCGACTAGCTCTCCGGCAGAAACCCATCCGCGGCCTTGAACCTGGAACGGATGCTCAGGCGTAACACCAATGGTTTCCTCTTCCCCCGATTCACTCACATAGGTGACTTGCAGCACTGCCTGGTCTTGATGGTGGAACAAGCCCACGACAGGTTGCCACCGCGTGACACCTGTGATTTCATCGCGCGCCGCCACGAGATCGCCGACCCTGATCCGTTCGATCGGTTTGAGTCCTTCTGATGTGCTTACCAACGTCCCCGCGACGAAGCACAGCGCAAACATCTCGCGTTCTGCAGTGGCGGCGACAGCCCGCACGCCGTTGCCAAAACCCCCAGCAGCACGTCCTGCGAGAAGGCCCATGCCCACCTCGGCAACCAAACCAAAGGTCGGCGACTCGTATTTGCTGCGCAGTTTCTCTGAGGCAACCGGCATCCGATCAGGCTGCTGCACGCCCAACATACCGAGGACCTCGCCGGCCATGTTGTAGGCGGTCGCAATCGAGCTTGCAACGCTGACCAGCGGGTGCGCTTCCATACCCACGTTGTAGGCCGCCCGTCCGGTGTCCCTCGCCGCGCTCGCAAGGGTCGATGTACTGCTCGTCGTTCCACCTGCGGAATTGTTCGGCAACCTCGCATTCGCAAAGGCATCAGCAATGTAGGCCTTCAACTCCGAAGATCGCGGTTCAGGTGCATTGAGAATGATCGTCGTCATGAAATAGCCGCCCTTGAACGGCTCCCATGTCTTGCTCGGCTTGTCATCCGCCCATCCGCTCGGATCCGTCCTTGCCAGCGGATCGTTGCGCACGTAGCTGTAGCGGTTGTAGGCCTGCAGGTCCGACGGATCGCTGACGAGCTGGTCCACCGACAGGAAGCGCCCGATGGTCGCGTCATACATGCGGCCGTTCATGTGCGTGAGCCCGATGTCATCGAGCTGCTCATGGCCGGTGAAGCCACGATCGGTGCCGCTGTTGACGGCTGGGCTCCAGTCGATCACCAGCGTGCCGGCCGCGTCGTAGTTGCCGTTCGCGAAGCGGCGCTTGCCGAACGGGTCATACGCGTCACGGGCCGTCACGTCGCCGTTGTGGTCGGTCGTCGCCGCGATGCTGCCCAGGTGGTCCTTGTGCCAGTACTCCAGCTTCACCGCGGTCAGGCTGGATTGCACGGGCGGTGCAGTCTGGGTCGCGCCGAGTGTCGGCAGCGCTCCGGTAGTGACCAGCACGCCGAGGCTCTGGCCCCCTGCGCTCAGGTAGTGGCGGTTACTGGTGACGGCCGGGTTCGCCGCACTCGGGCTCGTCGGCGCATTGACCTCGCTCTCGAATGCCAAGCCGCCGGTATTGTCCGGGTGCAGGTACCACGTGGTTCGGGTGCCAGCGTTCGTGCCGCTCGGGATGGTCCGCACCTCACGGATGCGGGCATGGTCCTCGTCGTAGCTCCACACGTAGCTCGGCCCGCCTGCCGGCCCTTGCACGCCCGACTGACTGTCCGGCAGGTTGAAGCCCGTGTACGTGATCCCGCGGTACTTGCCCGCCGTCGCGCTGGCGATGTTGCCGTTCGCATCGAAACCGTAGGTGTTGGCTGCCGCGCCTTCGATGCCCTGGACCGCATGCGGCCGCACCGCATTCGCACCTTGCGCGCCGTAGCTGTACACCCCGACATCGCTCTTGTAGAGGATGCTGCCCAGCGCGTTGTATTGCAGGCTCACCGTACGAACCAAACCGCTGATCGCAGGGGCGGCCACCGTGTAGCGCTGCAGCCGGCCCAGCGCGTCGTGCTCGAAGTTCTCCGTCACCGCACCGGTGGCGCCATCGCCGTTCGCATCGTTGCGGTTCGTCAGCCGCCCCAGGCTGTCCCACACGTAGCCGTGGTTCAGCACGGTGGTCGCACCCGCCTTGCCCGACACCAGGCCGCTGGCCCGGCCGGTGAAGGCCTCGTAGGCCGAGGTGCTCACCACCGCGCTGCTGTACTTCTGCTGCTCCAGCCGGTCCCAGGCGTTGTAGGCCTGCGCCTGCCACAGCACCGTACCGGCCGGCAGCGTGACGCTCGCGCCCGGCGTGCCGCCCGGGGTCGCCGGCAGCGGGTTCACCGTCACCGCCGTCGCCAGCGACACGCTGCCGAGGAAGCCCTTCGACGTGTAGCCGTAGTTCACCGTCAGCCCGGTCGGCCAGGTCTGCGTCGCCTGCCGGCCGTTCGCGTCATAGCTCAGCGCGCTCGCAAAGCTCGGCCCGTTCGCCACCGTCGTGCGGTTGCTGACCATCCGGCCCAGGCTGTCGTACACCCACTGCTGGCTCATGTCGGTGCTGGCGCTCGTCGCGCACAGCTTGCCGATGCCCATCGCGCAGTTGTCGTAGGTCCAGGTGCTCTGGTACTCCGGCTCGCTGCGCAGCGTCATCCGGCCGAGCACGTCGTACTGCATCGTCGTCTGCCCGCCGCGCTGCGCCTGCAGCGGGTTCTGCTGCCGCACCACCTGGCCCAGTGCGTCGTAGCGGTACTCGATCACCCCGGCATCCGGGTCGGTCAGCTTGAGCTTGTTGCCCCGCAGGTCGTAGCTGATCTGCACCGTGTTCTGCAGCGCATCCTTCGTCGCCACCAGGTTGCCGAACGCGTCGTGCTGGTGAACGATCTGCGCGCCCAACGGGTCGGTGATGCGGATCGTGCGCCCTTCGACGTTCTTCTCCTCGGTGCGCACCTGCCCGCGGTCATCGGTCGACACCACCACCAACGCGCCATACACCGAGGTCGACACTCGCGCCCTGCGGCTGCCGCGGGTGCCGAAGCTCACGCTCGGCTGGCTGCCCTGGCTGTCGGCGGTGTAGATGCGCAGCACCCGGCCCAGCGCGTCGTACTCGGTGCGCGACAAGCCCACGTCGGCACTGCCCGTGCTCGTCGACGACCCGCTGTCCAGGAAGTACGGCTGCGTCTGCAGCACCACCTGGCCCAGGTCGCCGTACTCGGTGTCGGTGACGATCAGCCGGTTCGTGCCGCCGGGTTGCGTGGATCCGTCGAAGGCCTCGCTCACCTGCCGCAGCGCGCGGCCCGCCCGGTCCACGTACTTGCGGGTGAACGGGCCGTTCTTGACGCCCTCGGCTCCGCTGGCATCGCGCGGCTCCACGTGCGTGAACATCATCGCGTCAGCGGGGATCTCGGCCGCGCTCGGGCTCGGGCACGTCGGACTGTTGGTCGAGGTGTCGCCCGCCGCGTTCACCCGGCCCGCGATGTAGCAGTACGCCGTGATCACACGCGTGCCGTCCGCGTGGATCTCGCGCGTCGCGCGGCCCGCATCGTCATACTCCCAACGCGTGGTCAGCCCGTTCGCGTCGGTCTTGCTCAGCACGGTGCCGAAGCGCGGGTCCACCGTCTGCGTTTCCTCCTGCTGCAACGCGTTCTTGCTGCTGCTCGGTGCCGTCCACCGGGGCACGACGGCGCTGATGCCGGCGACGGTCACCGTCTGCGCACCATAGGTCGTCGTGGCGGAGCGTGGCGCGAACAACGCATCACCGCTCGCGCCGGTGCAGTTCTGCTGCGTCGCTCCGGTGCGGTTGCCGGCATCGTCGTAGATGTACTTCTTCACCACGCACTGCTGCACGTCGCCGAGCTCGGTCGTCTCGGTGTCCACCAGGCCATCGGGCAGGTAGGTGAAGTTCTTCGTGCGGGCGTAGCTGAACGGGTCGGCCACGCCCGTCACCGGCGGCAACTGGGCTTGTGCGTGGGCGGAGCTCACCGCCACCCACACGATTGCTGCGAACAGGCTCTTCATGGTCTGGTTGATGCGCTTCACAGGCAGGTCCCCTTCACGATGGCCTTGCTCGTCGTCGCCGTGCCGAACGCGTTCTTCACGCTGAAGTTCACCGTGCGCGCGGTGCATCGGTCGTAGATCCACTGGAAGGTGCAACTCCCCGGTGACGCCGCCACGCTGCCGCCCACAGTGCAGGTGCTCGTGCCGCCCGTGGCCGCATCGCTCTGGGTCACCGCCGTGATCGTCTGCGCCGCGCTGTACGGGTTCGCCACCGTCAGCGTGATCGTCGTGTASGTGGTCGTCGAAGTCGCGGTCGTGCTCAGGTTGAACAGCGCGCCGGGAATGGTCTGCACCGTGCCGCTGGCCGTAGTCAACGCGTTCACCGTCGCACCCACCGTGCTCACCGTCTGGTTGAAGTTCGTCAAGCTGCCCGTGGCCAGCTGAACCGTCATGGTGCACGCCARGCCAGGCGCCACATTGGTACAGCYGTTGCTCACCACRCTCAACACGCCMGGCAAACCAGACAAGCCCGACAGCGCCATCGGSACGTTGCCGTCGTTGCGCCACGCGATCACGTTCTGCGGCGCCGCCGAGTTCTGGTTCACCGTGCCATAGCTCAGGTTGCCGCCGACAAGCGTCGCCGCCGAGCCAGTCAACGTGCCCGATACCGTGGCCGATGCCGCACCCAAGGATCCACCAGTCGCCACCAGCGTCTGCGCACCTTGCGCGCCGATGCCGTTGCCCGTGCTCATCGACACCGTCACCACGCACGTACCGCCCGCGTCGACCGTGCAGCTGCCCGGGGCCACGCTGTACGCGCCACCGAGACCCGACATCGTCAGCGTTGCTGCCTGGTTGCCGCTGTTGGTGAAGCTCACCGTGCCGGAGGCAGCACTGCCACCCTTCGTGGCACTCAAGGCGGTCGCGCCGTTGCCGGTGACCGAGATCGCCGAGCCGAGCAGCGTGCCCGCCACCGGGGCCGACACCGCGCCGGTCGTGCCGCCGGTGGCCGTCAAGGTCTGGCCGCCTTGCGCGCCAATCCCGCCTGCCGTCGTCATCGACACCGTCACGGAGCAGGTGCCGCCCGCGGGCGCCACGCAGCTTGCCGGGCTCACCGAGTAAGGTGCACTCAGGCCCGACATCGTGAGCGTCGCCGCCAGGTTGCCGCCGTTCGTGAAGGTGACGATACCGCTACCCGCTGCACCACCCTTCTGCGCCGACAGGCCTGCCGCGCCATTGGCCGACACCGCAATCACCGATTGCAGGCCTGTGCCGCTCAGCGCGGCCGACAGCGTCCCCGCTCCGGTGCCGATGCTCACGCTGCCGCTGCGCGCTGCATTCGCCGTCGGCTGGAAGCGCACGGTGACCGTGCACGTGCCACCCACCGGCAGTGAACTGCCGCAGGTCGTCGAGACGAAGCCGAAGTCGGTACCGCCGACCGAAGAGACAGTCGGCACTGTCACGCTCAACGGGCCGACACCGGTGTTGGCGAGCGTCGACGTCAGCGTCGGCGCACTACCCACGGCCACGCTGCCGAAGTCCACAGCACTCAGGCTGCCAGACTGCGCCTGACCGGTCCCCAACAGCACGGCCGATCTCACACCCAGCTCGGTGTTGACGTTCAACCCGCCGCTGCGCGCACCGGCCGCTGCCGGCGTGAAACTCACGGTCACCGTGCACGAGGCACCGGCCGCCAGGCTCGTGCCGCAGCTCGTGCCCGAGAAACTGAACTCGCTGCCCGAGGCCGACGCCACCGCCGCTGCCGTCGGAACCGTCACGCCGATCAGCGTGCCACCGGTGTTGGTCAGTGTCGCGGTGCCGCTGCTCGTCTGCCCGACCTGCGTGGTCGGGAAGGACGGCGCGCTCACCGTGGCCGCCGGTGCCGTGCCGCGCGTGGCGGTCGCCCCCGGCGCCGTGCCGGCGCTCGCGCCGACGCTCGCCAGGCTGTTCGGTGCCGTCCGCAGCTGCGTCGCGCTTTCCACGCGACCCAGGAACCAGCGGTCATCGCCGATGTCGTCATCGCGGTACAGGTGGGTCGCCGTCTCGCTGATGACTTGTGCCACACCACCGGCCGCCGTGCCGCTGATGGTCGTCGTCACCACCTTCGGGTCGCCGGTCTCGTTGAACGAGCTCGTCACCGTCGTGACCGGCATCGCGTCGCCGTTCAACTCCTTGGCCGCCTTGATGCTCTTGTAGGGATAGGGGCGCTGCAGCCTGACGCTGGCCGGTACAAGGCAAGGCGCCGTGACGGTTGCAGCGGCCTCGGCGCTCGGCGATGCGGACTTCTCGCAATAGATGTTCGTCGCGTCGCTCAGCAACACCGGCGAGCTTGCATCCAGCGCTCCGCGCCAGGTCTTCACGCGCGCCGGCGAGCCGATGTAGGGGTGCATGTGCAGCACCTCGCTGGATTGCGAGAGGGTGCTGCCATCGGGCACCTGCCGCTGGCTGCGCACTTCGCGGAAGCTGCGTGCGCCGCGCCCGTCATGGGCGCCCTTGGCGCCGCTGTAGCGGAACTCCTCGCGCACCGTGCCGCCGCCGACGCCGCTGTCGCGCACACTGCTGGCGACGATGTAGCTCGCGTTCGTCACGTCGAACAGCGGGTACACCGCTGCGTTCGGGCCACCCCGGTCGTTGAGGTAGCGGTTGCCGAGCGCGCCGCTGGCCGGGTTGGCCATCGACACCCAGGTCAGCATCGTCTTCAGGCCCTGCGGCGAGGTCGCACCGACCAGCAGGTCCGGCGGCAGCGACGAGCCGGTCTTCACATAGAGCTGGTTGCTGCTGCCGTCGCCCGGCGATGCGGACGCCTTCAGGCGCAGGATCTCCACGTCCCCACGGCCGGTAAAGTCACCGGTCACGAAGGCGGCCGAGCTGTCGCTCTTCTGCAGCTGGTCGTTGGCCGTGACCAGGTTGAACGTGGTCGACGCGCTGTAGGTGCCGTCGCCGTTGCTGAGGTACAGCGCGTTCTTCGTCGGGTCGTCCTTCCAGCTGAGGATGTCGTCGCGGCCGTCGCGGTTCACGTCGCCGATCACGAAGCCGGCGGACGGGATGAAGTTCGCGCCGGTGCCGGTCCAGATCTGATCCCACAGGCCGGGCGATTGGTAGTTGGCGACCCTCAACAGACCTCTCGCGCCATCCGATGCTTGCAACGACCGACCGAATTTGTCCAGGCAGTCGGGGCGGCCGTCGCCATTGAGGTCCAGCCGCTGCTGGCAGCTCAAGTATGTCACCGGCATCGGGTCGAACGAGAAGTCGCCGCGCGAGCGCCACGCGCGTTGCGATACCACCAGTTCGCTGTCCGAGCCGATCATTCCGGCATCCACCAGGTCGGGCATGCCGTCGTTGTCCAGGTCAGCGATGTGCCCGGGCTGGCCCAGCGAGTACGGGCCTTCGGGCGTCGCATAGAAGTTCCAGTGCGTCGCGTTGGTGGGTTGCTCGGTGAACCCGCCCTGGCCGTCACCCTTGAAGACGCGCGTGCAGACCTTGCTCGCACAGGGATCGGACGACGGCTCGAACACGGTGGGCTGGAAGTCCAGCGTCGACGTGACGACGTCGAGCAGGCCGTCGTTGTCAAGGTCCAGCAGGTAGAACGTGTTTCCCGGCGCCCAACCCAGCCAGCCGACCTGCGCCTCGCCATGCAGGAACTTCAGGTTGTCGCGGCTGACGGCCTCGTTCAGCGTCACGCCGGTGATCGCCTTGCGCGTGAAGCTGCCGTTGCCGTTGTTCAGGTAGAGATCGCTGGTGCCGGAACACGCGGAGTTCGACACCAGGTTCGTCGAGTTGCCGCCTCTGAATCGCAGCAGGTCCGGCAACCCGTCGCCATTGAAATCGGCCACGCGCGTGCTGTAGCAACCGCTGCTGTCGAAGAGCTTCTGGTCGCTGCCGGTGATGTTGAAGCCGGCCATCTGCCGGAACGTGCCGTCGCCGTTGCTGAGATGGAGCTGGTTCTCGGCCGGGTTGTCGGACCAGCGGATGATGTCGGTTCTGCCGTCGCCGTCGAAATCGGCGGTGATGACGCCGTAGTTCGAGAAGCGCAGGTTGTCGCGCAGCACCACCGTGCTCTGCATCGTCAGGGTTGCCAGGCTGCTGGCCGCGAACGCGGCGTTGCGCTGGTACGCGTCGCTGCCGTCGGCGGCGTAGTCGAAAGTCTCCGGCGGGAAGCACGACGACTCGGCCGCCCCGATGCATTCGGTCAGCCGCGTCAGCCGGCTGCGGTTGGTCACCGCGCCGCTGTCGTAGGCGAGCCGCAGGGTCTTCACCTTCAGCGGCGTGGTGTTCACGTTCACGAAGCTCTGCACCTGCGCGAGCCGCTGCAGGTTCAGCAGCTTGCTGCCGGCCACGTAGGCTTCACGCCGCGCCTGCGGCTTGCCGGTGGGGGCGAGCGCCGGCAGGTCGTCGTAGCTGAACACCACCTTGTTGCCCGGCGCCTGCGTCGGCGTGCCGGTGTAGCGGATCTCGCGCAGGCTCCAGTCGTGCCCCGCGATCGGCGTGCCGGCCACCGTGCCGCTGCCCCAGGCCAGCCCGTCGCGCTGCTGGTACTGGTAGTCGATGTAGTTGCCTCGCCGGTCGCTCACCCGGCTCACCAGCCAGGTGGTGGTGACGCCGGTGCCTTGGGCCGTCACGGCCGCATCGGCCGTCGAGTTGCTGTTGTTGCCGTACTCGTAGACCCGGCCGTCCTTGGTCCACACCTTGAAGTACGCCGGCGCATTGCCACCCGATCCATAGGCCCGGATGCGCGCGAACGAATCGCGCTCGGTGCGGAACTCGCGCAGCAGGCCGCTGCCTCCTGCGCTGTCGTCGGTCTGCGGGAACGCCATCGGCACGCCCGTCGCACTCGTCTGGATCAGCCGCTGGCCGTCCAGGCACAGCTTGTCGGCCGCCGTGTTGTCGACGCCGCGAATGCGGCCGTCGGTCGCGAGGTTCGCGCCGCAGCGCGCGATCGACGAGACGCCGGTCAGCGACCAGCCGTGGCCCACCGGGCCGTTGCCGTCACCGCCATACGCCAGCGCGATCGTGGGCACCATGCCGGCAATGCCCGGCGGCACCGCGATCGGATGCTGATAGCCCGGCTGGCCGTCCTGACCGACCGAGAGTTGAGCCCAGGCCGGCAGAGAAAGAGCGACCAGCGCCAGCGCGCCCACGCACGACACCACCAAGCCACGGACACGCCGCGACGCACAGATCAGTTCCAAGAGAGTCCTCCAGCGCACGGTCGTCGACCGTGCATCCAATGACAACGAGGGAGAGGTGTGTCGCCTTCGGCCCTGTGGGGCACTGGCAACCCGCGCGGCAGTGGTCTGCCGCTGCGGTGTGCGCAGTCTACCGATGCGCGTCCGATTTTTTCATCGCGCCCACGCGGATTTCATCAACCTTGAGGAGGTCCATTCGTACCGCGCTACGGCTGCCCCAGGAAGAAATACGCCGCCCGGTTCCCCGAATCCGCCACCCCCAGCGCGAGGTACACCGGCCCGACCAGCGTGTCCAGCGCGAGGTACAGCGCCCCCCCGCGGCGCAGCCGGTCCTTGTCGGCGCCGAACACCGAGTCGCCGATGCGCCCGGCCTCGAGCGACGCGCCGACGACGATGCCGTCCAGCAGCCCCGGCCCGGCCAGCCGGTAGTTGTAGGCCACGCGCCCGAAGCGCATCTCGGTGCCGAGCAGTTGCCCGGTGCGGTAGCCCGACAGCTGCAGGAAGCCGCCCAGGCTGAACAGCTCGTACGACGGCAGCGGCCCCTGCTTCAGATTGCCGCCGGCCTTCAGCGCGCCGCGCAGCGCATGCGGCCCCCATGAATGCGCGCCCTGCAGGTTGGCTGACGCCCGCGTGTAGTCGTCCTGCGCGCCCAGCCGCGCGCGCGAGAAGTACACCCGCGCATCGCCCGCCCAGCCGTTGCGCGGGAAGCGCAGGCTGTCGAGCTGGTCGAAGCGCACGCGCGCGAGCACGCCGCCGGTGTCGGTGCGCTGGATCAGGTCCTCGGCGCGGATGAACGTGGTGTCATCGGTGAACTTCACGCTGCCGCGCACCAATCCCAGCCGCGCCTCGCCCGCGCTGCCGAGCGGCAGCCCCAGGTCGATGCCGGCCTCGGCCGATTCGCGCCGGAAGCGCGCGACCCGCAGCCCGCTGTCGCGGTCGTAGAGGTCGAACGGCTCGTCCTGCAGCTCGATGCGTGGCGCGACGAACACGCGCTGGCGCTCGGTCAGCGGCTGGTACCACTCGCTCGCGAGCCGGTCGGTTCGGCCGATCTGCAGGTCGTTGCGCCATTCGGCACCGAGCGCGTTCAGCCAGGTCCAGCGGTGGCTCGCGTACAGGTTGAAGAAGGAGTTGCCCTCGAAGTCGGACGACAGCCCGAGCCCGAGCCGCAGGTAGTTCGGGCCCCACGATTTCTCGCTCACCTCGGCCAGCAGCACGCGGCCGCTGCCGGGCTCGTCGCTCAGCGTGTAGTTCACCGCCTCGAAATCTCCGCGCGCGTAGATGCGCTTGATGTCGCGGTCCATGCGCTGCGCATCGAGCGGCGCGCCGGCGCGCGTCTCCATCGCCGCGAGCACCACCTCGGGGTTGACGACGCGCGTGCCGACCACGCGCACCTCGTCGATCGGCGCGGCCGTGTCGCCCGGCGATGCGAAGCGCGAGGCCATCAGCGCCGCATAGGTCCCGGCCGGCAGCCCGTACGGCGCGAGCTGCGAGGCCACCGCCTGCGCGGCCCGCTCGCCGCGGCGCGCCGCCTCGGCCAGCTGCTCGAAGGCCGACGAGCTGATCTCGTCCAGCTCCGGCGTGATCAGCACGTCGCCCGGCTTCAGTTCGGCCAGCGACTGCTGCACGTTCGCGCCGATCAGGATGCGCAGCATCTGGTCCGACACCGACACCACCGAGGTGATCTGCTCGCGCCGCAGCAACGGTGTACCGATGTTCACCGCGATCACGACATCGGCGCCGAGCCGCCGCGCGACGTCCACCGGCAGGTTGCGCTTGAGCCCGCCGTCGACCAGCAGGCGGCCGTCGATCTCGACCGGGTTCACCGCGCCGGGGATCGCCATGCTCGCGCGCGCCGCCAGCGCGAGCTGGCCGTGCGACAGCACCACCATCTCGGCGCTGGCGAGGTCGGTCGCGACCGCGCGGAACGGGATCGGCAGCCGGTCGAAATCGGTCGTGGCCTGGCGGCGCGTCAGCCGGCGCAGCACCACCTCGAGCGAGACGCCGGCCACCGCGCCCTTCGGCAGCGAGAGACCGTGCGGGCCGAGGCCGAACTCCGGGCCGATGAAGTTGGTGGCGTCGTCGAGCTTGCGGCGCAGCGGCACCTCGTCGCGGTCGATGTCGCGGAACAGCACCGCGGTGTTCAGCGCCGCCATCTCGCGCTCGATCTCCGACAGCGGCAGCCCGCTCGCGTAAGCCGAGCCGACGATCGCGCCGGCGCTGGTGCCGACGATCACGTCGACCGGCACATGCAGCGCCTCCAGCACCTTCAGCACGCCGATGTGCGCGCCGCCACGGGCACCGCCGCCGGACAGCACCAGGCCGATGCGCGGGCGCTGCGTGGTGGGAGCGGGCGTGGTGAGGGGCTCGGCCGCTGCTGCCTGCTGCGTGATCGCCGCCCCGAGCAGGCTGGCGATCAGGCAGAGGCCTGCGGCCCGCATCGCCGTCAGGGCCTGGAGGCTGCCGCTGGTGCGGTCGATGCGGCAGGCTGGGCCGGCACCGGCACGATCACGCCCGGCGCGAGCGAGATCTCGTCCTGCACGCGCACGCCGGTGATGTAGTAGCGGGTCTCGCCGAAGCAGCTGCCCGGCAAGCCGACCTTCTGCTCGTAGTGCAGCGCGACGCGCTTGCCCATCACGAGGTTGACCTTGTCGGCGGTGGCCTCGTCCCAGATCGTGAAGCGGAATTTCTCGGGCGTGCTGCCGGGCAGCGACACCAGGGCCAGCTCGCCTTCCCAGGTCTTGCAGACCCAGCCCTTGCGCGACAGCTGCTGCACCCAGCCGGCGCGCTCGCCGTCGGAGTAGCTCCATTTCACCGCGAGGAAGAAATACAGCACCACCAGGGCCACCAGGACCAGGGGCACCAGCAACCATTTCATCGCGCGCATCAGGCTTCCTCCGGAGAACAGGGCTGGCCGCGCGTCGACACGCGCGGCTCGTTGTGCTGCGCGGGGAGTCTACCGTGGCCGCTGCCCGGAACTCGGCGGTGGAAGGGTTCGGGTCACCGGGTTCTCCGGCTCACGAGACGACTTGCGCCAGCTCGATCAGGTTGCCGAAGGGGTCGGCGATGAAAGCCAGCTTGCGGCCGATGACCGGCAGCTCGAAAGGCTCGGTGACGATGTGGACCTCGCGGCGGCGCAGCTCGGCCACGGTGGCCTCCATGTCGGCGACGTTGAGGCAGAAGTGATGGAAGCCGGCCAGGCGCAGGCTGTCGCCGAGGTCGCTGTAGACGGGTTTGGGAATCGGCCGCGGCTGGCCGTCGCCGAGGATCTCGACGAAGAAGTCGTTGTCGGTCGCCGGGGCCAGGTAGGCGAGCCGCTGGTCGGCATACGGCCACTGGTGCACGACGCGGAAGTCGAGCTTCTCGGTGTACCAGCGGACCGCGACGTCGAAGTCGGGCACGCGCACGGCGACGTGGTGGCCCTTCATCGAGGCGAACGGGCTGGCCGGGCGGGTGGCGGGGATGTTGACGGTGGGCATGGTGGGGTCCTCGTTGTCCGGGGTGATGAAAACTGCGATGACCGAAGCGTAGGTTTGCGCCCCGGCAAAGAGAATCGACACCACCGGGGTGCACTCTGAACCTCCATTTCATAATCGCGCGCCATCCACGGAGAGAACCCGATGAACCAGGAGCCGGTTGCGAGAGACAGCAAGCCGCCGATCAGCCTGCCCGGCCTGATCGCGTTCGAGAGCGTGGCCCGGCACATGAACTTCACGCGCGCCGCCGCCGAGATGGAGGTGACGCCGACGGCGATCTCGCGCACCGTGAAGCAGCTGGAGGCCTCGCTCGGCATCCGCCTGTTCAACCGCACCACGCGCAGCGTCGGCCTGACCGAAGCGGGCGCGCAACTGCTGGGCACGCTGGCACCGGCGCTCGAGCAGATCCGGCGCTCGGTGCAGGAGGTGGGCGATGTGTCGAGCGGCCCGCACGGGCTGCTGCGCATCAACACCTCGTACGTGGCCTACGCGTCACTGATCGAGCCGCACCTGCAACCGTTCATGGAGCGCTTCCCAGAGATCACGCTGGAGATGACCGTCGACAACGGGCTGAGCGACATCATCACGGGCGGGTTCGACGCCGGCATCCGCCTGGGGCACGCGCTGCAGAAGGACATGATCGGCGTGCCGATCGGGCCGTTGCAGCGGCTGCTGGTCGTCGGCTCGCCGGCCTACCTGAAGGCGCGCGGCAAGCCGGCGACGCCGGAAGACCTGCTGCAGCACGACTGCATTCGCCAGCGCATCGGCAACCGCAGCCAGTTCTTCGCGTGGCGCTTCGGCAGCGGCAGCAAGGCCGCGACGATCGAGGTGCAGGGCCGCCTGGTATTCAGCGAGATGCGCTGCACGCTGGACGCCGCGGCGCAGGGCCACGGGCTCGCGTTGGCCTTCGAGCAGTTCGCGCGGCCCGCACTGCAGGCCGGCCGGGTGGTGCCGGTGCTCGAGAAGTTCACGCGCCCCGGCGAGGCCTTCTACCTGTACTACCCGAACCGCGGGCAGATGCCGGGCAAGCTGCGGGCGCTGATCCAGTTCATGCAGGCGGTGGACTGGAGCGCAGCGCCCTGACGCAGGGCGGCATCAAGCCGACTTCAGCTGCGCGGTGTCGATCGGAAACGTGCGCAACCGCTTGCCGGTGGCCGCGTACACCGCATTGAACACCGAGGCCGCGACGACCGCCGTGCCGATCTCGCCGACGCCCACCGGCGGCTGCTCGCTCGGCACGATGTGCACCTGCACTTGCGGCACCTCGCTGATGCGCAGCGGCGGGTAGTCGTGGAAGTTGCTCTGCAGCACGCGGCCGCGCTCGAAGGTGATGCTGCCGTACAGCACCGCGGTGAGGCCGAACAGCAGGCCGCCCTGGACCTGCGCCTCCACGCCATCCGGGTTGACCGGCAGGCCGCAGTTCACCGCGCAGACCATCCGGTCGACCTTGATGCTGCCGTCCTTCGCGACGGTGAGGTCGGTGACCAGCGCGGCATGCCCACCGAAGGCCTCGGCCACGCAGACGCCACGGCCCCGGCCCACCCCCACGGATTCGCCCCACCCGGCCCGGGTGGCGGCCAGCCGCAACGCAGCGAGTGCATTCGGGTTGCGGCCCAGCATGCGCTCGCGAAAGCGCACCGGATCGACCTGGGCCAAGGCAGCCACCTCGTCGATGAACGATTCGACGACGAACACATGGTGCGTGGGCCCGACGCCGCGCCAGTTGCCGGTCAGCAGACCCTTCGGCGGCTCATGGCGCACGTACTCGACGTACTTGTTCGGGATGTCGTACGAGGAGCCCGCCATGTCGACCGCGTCGGCATCGAGCCCGTTGGCGACCCACTGCGGCGCATAGCGGCCGATCACCGACGAGCCGGCGGTGCGGTGGCTGAAGGCCACCAGCTCGCCGCGCTCGTTCAACGCGGCCGACATCTCGTCGCGGAAGTACGGCTTGTAGGCGTCGTGCTGGATGTCTTCTTCGCGGCTGAAGACGAACTTCACCGGGTAGCTCACATGCCGAGCCAGTTGCGCCGCGGTCACGATGTAGTCGACGTCGAGCTTGCGGCCGAAGCCACCGCCCAGCAGGAAGTTGTGCACCGTCACCTGCTCGGGCGTCAGGCCCAGCGCCTCGGCGACCATCGCCTGCGCGCGGGCGGGCGCCTGCGTGCCGGCCCAGATCTCGCAGCGGCCCGGGGTCACGTGGATCGTGCAGTTGAGCGGCTCCATCGCGGCGTGCGCCAGCGGCGGCACCTCGTAGACGGCGCTCAGGCGTTGCGCGCCGCCGGCAAGCGCCTGGTCGACATCGCCCTCGCGCGTGGTGACCAGGCCGGTGCCTTTCAGCGCCTGCGCCAGCTGCTCGCCCCACAGCTTGCTCGAGAAGTCGGCCGACGGACCTTCGTCCCACTGCACGTCCAGTGCGGCCAGCCCCTTCTTCGCCGCGCCCTGGTGGTCGGCGATGACGGCCACCGCGGTCTCTGAACTGACGACCGCACGCACGCCGTTCACCGCCCTCGCCTTGCGATCGTCCACCGATCGAAAGCGGCCGCCGATCACCGGGCAGTTGGCGACCGCTGCGAACTTCATGCCCTTCACCTGCGCATCGATGCCGAACACCGCGGTGCCGTTGACCTTCGACGGCGTGTCCAGGCGGTGCACCGGTCGGCCGACGAGGCGGAAGTCGGCCGGCGATTTCAATGGCGCATCCTTCGGCACCGGCAGCGTCGCCGCCTTGGCGGCCAGTGCGCCGTAGCGCAGCTGGCGGCCGGTGGGCACATGCCGGATCGCGCCGTTTGCTGCAACGCACTCGCCTTCGGCCACTCGCCAAGTCTGCGCGGCCGCGCTGCGCAGCATGGCCTTGGCGGTGGCGCCGGTCTGGCGCAGCACCTTCCAGGCAGCGGGCATCGAGCCCGACCCGCCGGTCACCTGGATGCCGTACAGCGGGTGGCCGTAGCGCTTCTCGTCCGGCGGCGCCTGTTCGAGCCTGACCTTCGCCAGATCGACCTCCAGCTCCTCGGCGATCAACATCGGCACCGAGGTGAACGTGCCCTGCCCCATCTCGACCAGCGCGACGACGATCGTCACGCTGTCGTCAGCGCCGATGCGCACGTAGGCGTTGGGCGCGAACACCGTGGGCGTGCTCCTTGCCGCGGCCGCATTCGCGTCGGGCAGGTGGAACGAGAGCACCAGCGCACCGCCGGCCGCCGAGGCAGACGCGAGGAAGGAACGGCGCGACAGCGTGGCGCCCACGGTGGGGAGGGAATTCGAATCGTGCATGTCAGGCTTTCGGTGCGGCGAGTTCACGGGCGGCTTGCTTGATCGCCTCGCGGATTCGCACGTAGGTGCCGCAGCGGCAGACGTTGCCCGACATCGCGGCGTCGATGTCGGCATCGGTGGGCGCCGGGTTGTCGCGCAGCAGCGCGGTGGCCGCCATGATCTGGCCGGACTGGCAGTAGCCGCACTGCGGCACTTCCTTGATCGTCCAGACCTTCTGCACCTGGCGGCCCACGGGGGTCTGCGCAATGGCCTCGATCGTCGAGATGCGGCGGCGGCCGATCGATTCGACCGGCGTCACGCAAGAGCGGATCGGCTGGCCGTCGAGGTGCACCGTGCAGGCGCCGCACAAGGCCATGCCGCAGCCGAACTTGGTGCCGGTCATGCCGAGCACGTCACGAATGACCCACAGCAGCGGCGTGTCGGGATCGACATCCACCTGGCGCGGCGTGCCGTTGATGCTGAGCGTGGTTTTCATCGGGGATCCTTGTGCTTCATTTCGTCGCGAGAATCCAGGCGGCGATCGCGTCCAGGTCGGCCGGCGGCACCTGGGCCTGCGCCGGCATCGGGATGGCGCCCCACTTGCCCGAGCCGCCGGCCTTGATGCGAGCGGCCAGCTGCTTCGCATCGACGCTGCCGTCGGCGTACTTCGCCGCGATGTCCTTGAACGACGGGCCGACCAGCTTCTTGTCGACCTGGTGGCAGGCGGTGCAGGCGTACTTGCGGGCCAGGGCTTCGCTGGCCGAGGCGGGTGCGGCGAGTGCAACGCCGATGGCGGCCAGGGTGGCGGCGCGGATGAAGGAAGACATCGGGGACCTTTCGCGAGGGGTGGGGTGCATGGCTGGGGCCGATCGGGGCGCAGTCTAGGGACGCGTCTCCTCGTCGGGTAGCGCTGTGCGCGCGATGGCGTGTGAACCGGATGTCGATAGTCAGCGCGCGGTGCGACGGGTAGCGTCGCGGCAATCGTCGACGGACGCGCTGACAGAGGCCTCGGCAGGGCGCCGAAGCCATTCGGCCGGCCGTGGGTGGCCGGCCGGGGAACGCGTGCGATCAGCGCGCCAACTTGGCCGCGATCTCGGCCACGTGGCGGCCCTGGAAGCGCGCGCCTTCGAGCTCGTTGGCCGAGGGCTGGCGCGAGCCGTCGCCGGCGGCGATCGTCGTCGCGCCGTACGGGCTGCCGCCGGTCACTTCGTCGAGCTTCATCTGGCCTTGCCAGGCGTACGGCAGGCCGACGATCACCATGCCCTGGTGCAGCAGCACGGTGTGCGTGCTGAGGATGGTGCTCTCCTGGCCGCCGTGCTGCGTGGCCGTGCTGGCGAACACCGAGCCGACCTTGCCGATCAGCTTGCCGGCGAACCACAGCGGGCCGGTCTGGTCGAGGAAGTTCTTCATCTGCGCGGCCATGTTGCCGAAGCGGGTCGGCACGCCGAAGATGATCGCGTCGTAGTTCGGCAGCTCGTCGACGGTCGCGATCGGCGCGGCCTGGTCGAGCTTGAAGTGCGAGGCCTTCGCGACGGCCTCGGGCACGATTTCCGGCACGCGCTTGATGTCGACCGTGGCACCGGTGCCGCGCGCACCTTCGGCGACGGCCTGGGCCATCGTCTCGATGTGGCCGTAGCTGCTGTAGTAGAGGACGAGAACCTTGGCTGCCATGTCTGCTCCTGGTTGGTGGGCTGAGCGCATTCTGGGCGCCGGCAGCCGGCGCGGATTGCACGGGAGCGAACGCAGGCTTCAAAACAGCTGAACAGTCGGGGCGTGCCGTCCTACACCACCACGCGCGCTTCCTCCCGGATGGGCGGCTCCCTGTCCTGGGCTGATGCAGAGACAGGAAGCGCAGCATCGACGCCAGGTGAACGGCAGTCTCGCGTTCACGCTCGCCAAGCAGACCGCGTGCCCTTGGGTCGTGAGTGCGCTGCCCCACCGACAGCAGCACCCGACCGTGCCACAAGGCTTCTTCGATGCAAGACCCTCAACGCGGCCATCCCGCAGGGACACCCTCATGAATCAGCTTTTCCGCCTCATCACTTCGCGGACAGCGTTGGCCTTCGCGTTGCTGCCGGCTTTCGTCGCCGGCTGCGGCGGCTCGGCCGATCCGATCCTCGGCAGTCCGGGCGTCGGTGTCGTCCCGCTGACGGACAGCACCCGCCCGACGGTGGTCCTCACCACGCCTGCGCCGGGCGACGCCGGCGCGCCGACCAACACCAAGATCACGGCAAGCTTCAGCGAGGCCATGGCACCCGCGACCGTCTCGGACACGAGCTTCCTCGTGACGAACACGACGACCGGCTCCGCCGTCACCGGAACCGTGAGCTACTCGGCCTCGGCGAAGACGGCCACCTTCACGCCCACGGGCGGCCTGCTCGCCGCCAACGCCCAATTCACGGCGACCGTCATGACAACGGCCACCGACCTGGCCGGCAACGCCCTGGCCGGCAACGCCGCGGTGCTGCCGGCTGCGGGCATTCACACCTGGAACTTCGCGACCGGCGCCGCCGGCGACCTCACGGCGCCAACCCTGGCGAACCTCAGCCCGCCCGATGCAAGCACCGGCGTGTGCCTGACCAAATCCGCAAGCGCGACGTTCAGCGAACCGATGGATCCCGCGACGATCGACACGACGACCTTTGTCGTGACCGACAGCGGCGCAGCGGTCCCGGGCATCGTGACCTACGACGCGTCGAGCAGGGTGGCCAGCTTCGCGCCGTCGAATGCGGCCGGCTTTGCGCCCGGCAAGTCGTTCGTCGTCACGGTGAAATCTGGAAACCTGGGCGTCAAGGACCTGGCCGGCAATGCGCTCGCCAGTGACGGTGTGTGGAGCTTCACCACCGGAACGCAGGCGTGCGTCGCCGGCATCAACCTGCGCTCCGCAGCATCGTTCGGTGCGTTCGGTGGGGGTGCCGGGGTCACGAACCAGGGCATCAACACGGTCGTCGGTGGCAACCTCGGAACCACCGCGGCGTGCACGCTGGTGACCGGCTTCCATGACGCGGGGAACGTCTACACGCAAACGCCGTTGAACATCGGCTCGGTCAACGGCAGCATCAACTGTGCCCCGCCTGCGCCGGGTACGTCGTCGTCGATGGCGATTGCGACGCAAGCCCTGGCAGACGCCCAGGCCGCGTACAACGAGCTTGCGGCCCTGCCTCCTGGCAGCGATCCCGCTGCAGGCCAGTTGGGCGGGCTGGTGCTGCCCGCGGCCGTCTACACCGCCGCGGGCGGAACCTTCGCCGTCACGACCGCAGACCTGACCCTGGACGCGCAGGGCGACACCAACGCCGTGTGGGTGTTTCAGAGTGCCTCCGCGCTGACCGTGGGCCTGGCAGCGACGCCGCGCCGTGTGTTGCTGATCAATGGCGCACAGGCCGGCAACGTCTACTGGCAGGTGGGCAGCGCAGCACGCATCGAGGATGGCAGCACGATGGTGGGCACGATCATCGCGCCCGCCGGCGTCACGGTCTCGACGGCCGGTCAGACCATCCAGACGACCCTCACGGGGCGTGCGATCGGGCTCACCGCGTCGGTGACCCTGGTCAACACCACGATCGTCGCCCCATGACCGCCCTCACGACAACCCGACTCTGTGGCAAGGCCAGGAACAGCAAGATGAACAAGACCCATGCACTGCACGTGATCGGCCTGGCCGGACTCGGCTCGCTGATGACCCTCGTCTGCGTGCCGGCCCGTGCGCAGGAAGGCGGCTACTTCTATGGCGGTGCCTCCCTGGGCCAGTCGCGGGCGAGGATCGACGAGGATCGCATTCGCTCCAGCCTCGCGAATGCGGGGTTGGCCATGACGTCGATGACGCGCGACGAACGCGACACGGGCTACAAGGTGTTCGGTGGCTACCAACTCAATCGCAACGTCGCGATCGAGGGGGGTTACTTCAACCTCGGCAAGTTCGGCTTCACGTCGACGACCACGCCAGCCGGCACCTTGAACGGACAGATCAAGTTGCAGGGGCTGAACCTGGATCTCGTGGGCACCTTGCCGCTGGCCGGCCGCCTCTCCGCCATCGGTCGAATCGGCGCGCAATATGCCAGCGCGCGCGACACCTTCAGCGGGGGCGGCGCAGTCACTGTCCTGAACCAGAACCCCAGCAAGCGCGCCGCGAACTACAAGTTCGGAGCCGGCTTGCAGTACGAGATCAGCCCGGCGTTCCTGGTGCGTGCCGAAGCCGAGCGCTACCGCATCAATGACGCGGTCGGCAACCACGGTGACGTCGACCTGTTCTCGGTGAGCCTCGTCATTCCGTTCGGCCGGGCCCCCCGCGAGGCACCACGCGCGTTGGCGACACCTGCCCCTGTCGAAGCGGCACCGGCGCCAGCGCCCGCGCCGCCGGTCGCCATCGCTGCGGCCCCGGTTGCGCCCGCTCCCTTGCCTGCGGAGCGTCGACGGGTGCGTTTCGCTGCAGATTCACTGTTCGCCTTTGACCGAGCCGACGTGAAGCCTGAAGGCCGCCAGGCCCTCGACCAGTTCTCGAAGGAACTGGCCGGCACACGGTACGACGTGATCACGGTGGAAGGCCACACCGACCGGCTCGGAACGAGCGCCTACAACGAGAAGCTGTCGGCGCGTCGTGCGGAATCGGTCAAGGCGTACCTCGTGGGCCCCGGAGGCATCGATTCGACCAAGGTCTCGGCAACGGGCAAGGGTGAATCGACACCCGTCACGACACCGGGCGACTGCAAGGGCGACAAGCAGACGGCCAGGCTGATCGCCTGCCTGCAGGCGGATCGACGCGTCGAGGTCGAGGTCACGGGAACGCGGTGAGCATTCCCATGCCTGGATGACCGCCCGTCAGAACGGGATGTCGTCGTCCATGTCGTCGAAGCCGGTCGACGACTTCGCGGCCGGCTTGGTGGCTGCCGGGCGCGAGGCCGGCGCGGGGCGCTCGGCCCGCTCGGTGCGTTCCGGCCGATCGCCGCCGCCGCCGCCCGAGGCGCCGCGGCTGTAGCCGCCACCGCCGCCGCCTTCGTCGCCACCACCGCCATCACGGCCGCCCAGCAGCTGCATGTTGTCGGCAATGATCTCGGTGGTGTACTTCTCCACACCGTCCTTGTCCTGCCACTTGCGGGTCTTCAGGCGGCCTTCGACATAGCACGAGCGGCCCTTCTTCAGGTACTCGCCGGCGATCTCGGCCAGGCGGTCGTAGAACACCACGCGGTGCCATTCGGTTTCTTCCATCTTCTCGCCGGAGGTCTTGTCCTTCCAGTTGCGCGAGGTGGCGAGGGTCACGTTGCAGATCGCGGCGCCGTTGGCGGAGTAGCGCACTTCGGGGTCACGGCCCAGGTTGCCGATGAGGATGACTTTGTTGATCGAGGCCATGAGAGCGGCTCCTGAAAAGTAGAACGGGGAAAAGGGGGAAAGCGGGGAAATCGGGGTACGGCGAGGGGAATGCCCGATTATCAGCGATGCATCTGGTCACGCCCGGGCAACGAAACTTCACACGGGCCGGGGTCAACGCTGCCCGCGGGCTGCCGTTGTCGGTGCAGGGTAGCGCCACTCTCCATCCCCCACCCCCTTGAACCGGAGTCCACCATGAAGTTCAATGCCCTGATCACCGCCGCACTGCTCGCCACCAGCGCCGGCGCCTTCGCCCAGGCCGGCAGCGTCCAGCGCGACGTGAACCAGCAGGAGCGCATCGAGCAAGGCCTGAAGAGCGGCCAGCTGACCACCCAGGAAGCGGGCAAGCTGGAGCGCGAGGAAAGCCATGTCGACAAGCTGCAGGCGCAGGCCCTGAAGGACGGCAAGCTGACGCCGGCCGAGAAGGCCCGCCTCGAAGCCGCCCAGAACAAGACCAGCCGCGACATCGCCGCCGCCAAGCACAACGGCGTCACCGGCAACCCGAATTCCGTCTCGTCGCAGCGCATGCAGGCCGACGTGCAACGCAACGTCAACCAGGAAAAGCGCGTCGAGGCCGGCGTGCGCAACGGCTCGCTGACGAACCACGAGGTGTCGAAGCTCGAGCGCGGCCAGGCGCACGTCGACCACAAGGAAGCAGCGGCCGCCCGCGACGGCCATGTCGGTGCCGCCGAGGAGCGCGGCATCCAGCACGCCGAGAACAAGCAGAGCCGCAAGATCCACCGCCAGAAGACCGACGCGCAGGTCCGCAAGGGCTGATCAGGGCTCCCCGTCCCAATACTCCAGGTCCGTGTCGGCCCGGTGCATCCGCCCGAAGCCGTACGGATCGCCGTCGCGCGTCGCCGTCGCCAGGTACTTGCCCGAATCGGGGTACTCCACCACCTCCGGGCTGTCCTTGGTGCTGATCGACAGGTACTTCAGCGGCGCATCGGATGTGTTGATGATCTGGTGCGGGTAGGCCGGCCCCGGCGGGATGAAGACCACGTCGCCGGCCGCCAGCGCCAGGTGCTCGCCGGCCACGCGCAGCGTGCCCTCGCCCTCGAGCACTATGAACATCTCCTCCTGCGCATAGTGGAAGTGGTACGGGCAGCTGCGCTTGCCAGGCGGCACCACGTCGATGCTCGCGCCCAGCTTCAGCGCCGCGGTGCCCTTGGCCAGCCGCCCGGTCATCGAGTCGTACAGCGGTTCGCGCACATCGTGCGTGCGCGGGGTGGTCTCGAAGTTGCGGATCAACAGCTGCCGCAGCTGGTCGGCGCGCGGCGTGTGGATGTCGGTCATCGGCAGTCTCCTGGTGAAGGCGCAAGGGTGCCAGAAACCCGTCGTGTTGACAGGCCCTAGTAACATCGCGGCCTCGCCTCGCCCTCCGCCCCGCCCGTGACCCCCGAACCCTCCACCGCACCGCTGCAGATCCTGCAGGAGGTGTTCGGCTACACCGCATTCCGCGGCGCCCAGGAATCCATCGTCGACCACGTCGCCGCCGACGGCGATGCGCTGGTGCTGATGCCCACCGGCGGCGGCAAGAGCCTGTGCTACCAGGTGCCGGCGATCGCCAGGCACCGCGCCGGCCGCGGCGTGGCGCTGGTCGTCAGCCCGCTGATCGCGCTGATGCACGACCAGGTCGGCGCGCTCGAAGAGGCCGGCGTGCATGCCTCGTTCCTGAACTCGACGCTGACGCTCGACGAGACCCAGAAGATCGAGCGCGAGATGATGAGCGGCCGCCTCGTGATGCTGTACGCCGCGCCGGAGCGCATCACGACGCCGCGCTTCCTCGCGCAGCTCGATTCGCTGCACGAGCGCGGGCTGCTGAGCCTGTTCGCGATCGACGAGGCGCATTGCGTGAGCCAGTGGGGCCACGATTTCCGCGAGGACTACCTCTCGCTGAACGTGCTGCACGAGCGCTACCCGGGCGTGCCCCGCATCGCGCTCACGGCCACCGCCGACGACCTGACCCGCGCCGACATCATCGAGCGGCTGCAGCTGCAGGAGGCGCGCGTCTTCATCAGCAGCTTCGACCGGCCGAACATCCGCTACGGCATCGTCGAGAAGGACAACGCCCGTGCGCAGCTGCTGCGCTTCGTCACCGACGAGCACGAGGGCGATGCCGGCGTCGTGTACTGCCAGTCGCGCAAGAAGGTCGACGAGACCGCCGACTGGCTGAAGACCGAGGGCATCAACGCGCTGCCGTACCACGCCGGCATGGACGCCGACGTGCGCAAGCGCCACCAGGACCGCTTCCTGCGCGAGGATGGCGTCGTGATGGTGGCGACCGTCGCGTTCGGCATGGGCATCGACAAGCCCGACGTGCGCTTCGTCGCCCACCTCGACCTGCCGAAGAACATCGAGGGCTACTACCAGGAGACCGGCCGCGCCGGCCGCGACGGGCTGCCGGCCGATGCCTGGATGGCCTACGGCCTGGCCGACGTGGTGAACCAGCGCCGCATGATCGACGAGAGCCCGGCCGGCGAGGAGTTCAAGCGCGGCCAGCGCGCCAAGCTCGACGCGCTGCTGGCCCTCGCCGAGGCGCACGATTGCCGCCGCGTGCGGCTGCTCGCCTACTTCGGCGAGGCGAGCGAGCCCTGCGGCAACTGCGACAACTGCCTGCACCCGCCCGCCACCTGGGACGCGACCGAGCCGGCGCGCAAGGCGCTCAGCTGCATCTACCGCTTCCACCAGAACCACGGCCAGCGGTTCGGCGCCGGCCACCTGATCGACGTGCTGCGCGGCAAGACCACCGACAAGGTGACGCAGTACCGCCACCAGTCGCTGTCGACCTTCGGCATCGGCGCCGACCTGAGCGAGGTGCAGTGGCGCGCGGTGCTGCGCCAGCTGATCGCGCTCGGCCACCTGCGCACCGAGGGCGAATACAACACGCTGGAGCTGGCGCCGAGCGCGCGCGAGGTGCTGCGCGGCGAGGTGACGCTGCTGCTGCGCGAGGCGAGCGAGACGCCGAAGGCGCGCCGCGGCAGCACCAAGGGCAAGAACGGCACGACCAAGGGCGGGCGCGACAAGCCGCCGCCGGTACCGCTGGACGATGACGGGCTGCAGCGCTTCGCCGCGCTGAAGGCGTGGCGCGCCGAGGTCGCGCGCGAGCACGGGCTGCCGGCCTACGTGATCTTCCACGACGCGACGCTCGCCGAGATGGCGCGTGCACAGCCGTCGTCGCTGGAGGCGCTGGGCCACATCAGCGGCGTCGGCGCGAAGAAGCTGGAGGCGTACGGCAGCGAGATCCTGCGGGTGCTCGGCGAATGAGCGGGCGCAGCCCCGAGACCCTGCCCTACGGGCTGGGCGCCGCGATCCTGACGGTGCTCGCCTTCGTGCTGCTGGAGATGCTGCTCGGCGGTGTGCTGATGGACCTGCAGGACACGCTGGCGCTGAGCGAGGCGCAGCTCGGCGAGCTGACGCGCGTGCTGGCCACCGGCATCGTCGTGTCGACGCTGCTCGCCTGGCGCGGGCTCACGCACGCGCAGCTGCTGCACGACGCGCCGGCGCCGCCGCTGCACACGCTGCTCGCCAGCGCGGCGCCGTTGCTCGCACTGCTGCCGCTGCTGTGGTCGGTGAACGGCTGGATGGACTGGCTGCTGCAGTCGCTGCTGCCGCTGTCGGCCTGGGAGGCGGAGTGGTTCGCGCACGCGGTCGACGGCACGTTCGCGGCCACGCTGTCGGCCTGCGTGCTGGCGCCGGTGCTCGAGGAGATGCTGTTCCGCGGCCTGATCCTGCGCGGTCTGCTGCTGCGCTACCCGCCGTCCACCGCGATCGTGCATTCGGCCGCGCTGTTCGGCCTCGCGCACTTCAACATCTACCAGTTCTTCGTCGGCCTCAGTACCGGGCTGGTGCTCGGGCTCGCGTACCAGCGCACGCGCTCGCTGTGGCCGTGCGTGCTGCTGCATGCGGCGTTCAACGGCGGCGTGCTGTGGATGGCGAGCGCCGACGGCCAGTGGCTGGCCGACACGATCGGCAACCCACTCGCGCTGCCGGTGGCACTGGCGTTGTTCGCCTGGGGCCTGCGCCGCCTGCTGCGCCTGGCCTGATCCGGTCGAGGCCTCAGGGCTCGGCCGACTGCCCCGCCACCAGCACCGGCGGCAGCCACAGCTCGATCACGCCGGGGCGCGGCACCGCCGAGCGCCGCCGCTCGCGGATCCACACGCCGTCGATGCGCTGCGGCGTAACCCACGGCTCGCCGACGAAGCGCGACAGCGCCAGCGCGCACTCGCGGCCGGACGGGTCGTGCAGCACGAAGGTCGGCACCGGCCACGGCACCGGGCGGCGCTGCTGGCGCAGCTCGGCATTGCGCGCCGCGTTGTCGATCGGCGCCACCTGCACCAGCACATCCGCCTCCTGCTGGATCGCCTGGCGCAGCGCGCTCGCTGCCTCGCGCGAGCTCTCGTCGTAGATCTCGATGTACAGCGTGCTGCGCCCATCGCCCTGGTCCAGGCCCTGCCGGCAGGCGGCCAGGCTCGCCTTCTGCGGTGAGGTCTGCGGCGAATCGGCAGGGGCCGCAGCGACCGGCGGCGGCGGCACGGGCAACTCCCCCTGCGCCGCGCTCGCGAGCTGCGACGCGCGCCCGGTCAGCGCGAGCCAGATGCGCCTGGCCGCCACCGCCTGCTCGTCGGGCGACGTGCCCGGGTGCCAGTAGCTGAACGCGGTGTTCTCGGTCGGCGGCTTCTGCACCACCGCGCACAGGTCGTTGCGCAGGCGCTGGCTGGCGGCCACGCAGTCGGCGCTCGGGTCGGCATCCTTGCGGCATTCGTCGGCGATGCGGCCGGCCAGCCGCTCGACGCCGGCGCGCTCCAGCGGCCGCAGCGCCGGGCTGCCACGCAGGTCGAACAGCAGCGAGGCCTGCGTCACCACGTGCTCGGCCACCTTCGGGCAGCGGCCGTTGAAATCCTGCAGCGCCTTCGACACCTCGGTGAACAGCACGCGCGCCTCGGTCTGCTGGTCGGTGCGGTTGCGCTGCAGCTGCTCCTGCACCTGCCACACCGACAGCAGCAGCGTGCCCGACGCCCCCACCCCGAGCGTCGTCGTGATCGCGGTGGCCTTCGCGGCGCGCCRCCACAGCGGCTCGGCCTTCGCGCCGGCCGCCGCATCGTCGGCGGCGCTGCGCAGCCGCGCGGCCACGCGC
>NZ_JBFUFQ010000050.1:0-31711 GCF_056403355.1 Rhizobacter sp. P2_H3
CGCCCGCGCCGGTCGCGGTCGAGGCGCCGCCGGCCCCGCCCGCACCGCCGGCCCCGCCGAAGCAGATCCCGGCCTCGGCCGTGCGCTACCTGAAGGCCGAGCCGCCCGAGTACCCGCGCGCGTCGAAGCGCCTGAAGGAAACCGGCAACGTCGTCGTGCGCGTCTGGATCGACGAAGCGGGCCTGCCGCAATCGGTGCAGGTCGGCAAGTCGTCCGGCTACCCGCGGCTCGATGAGGCCGCCGTCGACGCGGTGCGCAAGTTCCGCTTCGAGCCCTACACCGAGAACGGCCGCGCGACCGCGGGCTGGGCCTTGATCCCCTTGAATTTCGATCTGGAGAAATGACCGTGAACGCAGACGCTGGCTTGGGATTCGGCCACTTCATCGCGCAAAGCGATGTGGTGGGCAAGACGCTGCTCGGCATCCTGGTGCTGATGTCGATCGCCTCCTGGGTGATCATCGTGATCAAGGGCCTGTCGCTGGTCTCGCGCCGCCGCCACAGCCAGAGCTTCCTGAACTTCTTCTGGAACGCGACCTCGCTCGAGGCCGTCGCGAACGAGATCACCACGCACGGCGTGCACGACCCGTTCTCGCACCTCACCAGCCACGCGATGCACGCGCAGGCCCACCACGCGAAGTACGGCGCCGCCAAGCTCGAAGAAGCCGGCACCTCGGGCGAATTCGTCACGCGCACCATCAAGAAGGTGCTCGACGAGGAAACCACGCGGCTCGAGAACGGCCTCGCGATGCTCGCCACCGTCGGCGCCACCGCGCCCTTCGTCGGCCTGTTCGGCACCGTCTGGGGCGTGTACCACGCGCTGGTCGCGATCGGCATGAGCGGCGCCGGCACGCTGGACAAGGTGGCCGGCCCGGTCGGCGAGGCGCTGATCATGACGGGCCTCGGCCTCGCGGTCGCGATCCCCGCGGTGATGGGCTACAACTGGCTGACGCGTGCCAACCGCGTGATGTCGTCCAAGCTCGATGCCTTCGCGTACGAGCTGCACACCTTCGTGTCGATGGGCCAGCCGCTCGGCAATGAAGCCGCCCAGCCGGCCAACGTGCGTGCGCTGGCCTCGCGGCCGGTCGCCGCCTGACGCAGGCCTCGCCATGGCCTTCGCCAGTTTCGATTCGAAGAACGCCGGCGCGCCGATGGCGGAGATCAACATGGTCCCGCTGATCGACGTGATGCTGGTGCTGCTGGTGATCTTCATCATCACCGCGCCGTTGCTGACCAACGCGGTCAAGCTGGAGCTGCCGAAGGCGAGCTCGCAGGTCAACCAGACGGCGGCCGACAAGGTCGAGTTCGCGATCGACGCCGGCGGCCTGTTGTACTGGAACGGTGAGCTCGTCACGCGGCCCGAGGCGCAGAAGCGCTTCGCCGCCGAGAGCAGCAAGCAGCCGCAGCCCGAGATCCACCTGCGCGCCGACCAGGCGGTGGCCTACCGCTACGTCGCGCAGACGCTGGCCGATGCGTCGAAGGCGGGCCTGACGAAGGTCGGCTTCGTCAGCGAGCCGGAGGCGGCGCAGCCATGAGCGCGGCGCTGCGCGTGTGGACCTGGCCGGTCGTGCTGGCCGTGCTGAGCGCGGTCGGCCTGCTGTCGGCCTTGCTCGGAGATGGCGCCTGGGACGCGCTGTCGTGGGCCGCGCTCGGCCTGCCGATCGCGGTCGCTTCCTGGTACGCGCTGCGCCGCTGAATCGAATTTCTCCATCCAGCCGGCGCCGGGTTCGGGCCGGCTGTTTTTCTGACTGATCTTCACCGTCCCCGCCAGCCATCGCGCCAGCCAAGACAAGACAAAACCCTCGAGGAGTACCCCTTGGCCTACATCAAGAGCCGCAAGCACGCGGCAAGCAAGACATCCGCGTTGGCTCAGATCGGCCTGATGGCCGTCGCATTGCCGGTGGCTGCGCAGACGACCCCGGTCGCCGACGCGCCGAAGAAGCCCGAAGCGCCCGAGACGACGCTGCCCGCGCTGCGCGTCACCGGCCAGTCCGGCAGCGAGTTCAAGGCCGACAACGCGTCGAGCCCGAAGTTCACGCAGCCGCTGGTCGACACGCCGCAGACCATCACCGTGATCAAGAAGGAAGTGCTGCAGCAGCAGGTCGCGACCACGCTGGCCGAGGCGCTGCGCAACACCCCGGGCATCACGATGCAGCTCGGCGAGAACGGCAACACGACGACCGGCGACTCGATCTTCATGCGCGGCTTCGACACGACGAACAGCATCTTCGTCGACGGCATCCGCGACCTGGGCAACATCTCGCGCGACGTGTTCAACATCGAGCAGGTCGAGGTGGTCAAGGGCCCGTCGGGCTCCGACAACGGCCGCGGCGCATCGTCGGGCTACGTCAACCTGGTGTCGAAGACGGCGACCCGCGAGGCCTTCAACAACGGCACGCTGACCGTCGGCACCGCGAGCCGCGTGCGCGCCACCGCCGACCTGAACCGGCCGCTGGACCTCGGCATCCCGGGCTCCGCGCTGCGCCTGAACGTGCTCGCGCAGGACTACGGCACGCCGGGCCGCGACGAGGTCAGGAGCAAGCGCTTCGGCTTCGCGCCGTCGCTGGTGCTCGGCCTCGGCACGCCGACGCGCACCACCTTCAACTACCTGTACGTCGACCAGAAGAACGTGCCGGACGGCGGCGTGTCGACCTTCGGGCTCTCCGACTGGCGGCCCGGCGCGGGCATGCAGAGCGGCGCGCCGGTCGATCCGAAGAACTTTTACGGTTCGACCGACGACTTCAACGACGTGACGCTGCACATGTTCACCGCGCGCATCGAGCACGACCTGTCGAGCGGCACGACGCTGCGCAACACGACGCGCCTGGGCCACACCGAGCAGGACTTCGTGCTGACCGGCGTCAATGCCGTGACCTCCCCCACCGGGACCGATCCCGCCACCTGGACCGTCGCGCGCAACCGCCAGGGCCGCCACCAGACGAACGAGATCCTGACCAACCAGACCAACCTGAGCACCGAGTTCAAGACCGGCGGCATCGGGCATTCGCTGTCGACCGGTTTCGAGTTCATCTACGAGCGGCAGAACCAGCAGAACCGGGTCGTCAGCGGCACGCAGGCCGCGGCCAACCTGTACAACCCGAGCACCGGCGACGTGTTCCAGCCGCTCGTCGACAACGGCGCCTACACCAAGGGCAGCACGCTGAGTGCGGCGGTCTATGCGTTCGACACGCTGAAGTTCTCGGAGCAGTGGCTGCTCAACGGCGGCCTGCGCTGGGAGAAGTTCCACACCGAGACGAACAGCGCCGCCCTCAACTCGGCGACGCCGGCGGTGCTGGTGCAGAACCCGCCGCTCGGGCTGAACGACAACCTGCTGAGCTGGAAGGTCGGCGCGCTGTTCAAGCCGACGCCGGACGGCAGCATCTACCTGACGGTGTCGAATTCCTACCAGCCGCCGGGCGGCGCCAACTTCTCGCTGAACGTCTCGAGCACCAACCAGGCGAGCCCGAGCACCGACCCGCAGGAAGGCAGCAACATCGAGCTGGGCACCAAGTGGGACCTGTTCGGCGGCAAGCTGTCGGCCACCGCGGCGATCTACCGCAGCGAGAACAAGAACGAGCTGGTCTCCGACGGCGCCGCGGTGCCGACCTTCAGCCAGGTGGGCAAGCGCCGCGTCGACGGCGTCGAACTCGGCCTGGTCGGCCAGGTGACGCCGGCGCTGAACCTGAGCGCAGGCGTGGCCTACATGGATCCGAAGATCCTGCGCGGCGTGCCGGCCGGCGCCAGCGCGAACAACGGCGGTGTGATCGTCTATTCACCGAAGGTGACCTTCAGCTCGTGGGCGTCGTACAAGGCGCTCGACAAGCTGACCGTCGGCGGCGGCGTGCGCTATGTCGATACCGTCGCGCGCAGCAGCAACCTCACCCCCAGCGCGACGCCCAACCTGATCAACACCGAGTCGTACACGGTGGCCGATGCGATGGTCGCGTACGACCTCAGCAAGAACGTCACGCTGCAGTTGAACGTCAACAACCTGTTCGACAAGGAGTACGTGGCGTCGGTCAACAATGGCGGCTCGCGCTACAAGCCGGGTGAAGCACGCAACGCGCTGCTGAGCGCCAACTTCAAGTACTGACCACGATGATGCTCCACGTGCCCGGCGTGCTGACGCCGTCCCAGGTCGCCGAGATCTGCGAGGCCCTCGATGCGGCCGACTGGAACGACGGCCGCGAGACGGTCGGCGCGCAGGGTGCGCAGGTCAAGCGCAACCGCCAGCTGCCCGAGGCCGGGCCGCTGACGCAGCGCTTCGGTGCCGTCATCCTGAAGGCGCTGGAGGCGCATCCGCTGTTCGTCTCGGCCGCGCTGCCGCTGCGCTACGTGCCGCCGCTGTTCAACCGCTACGAAGGCGGCGAGCAGTACGGCCTGCATGTCGATGGCGCGGTGCGCGGCGTGCCGGGCACCAGCCTGCGGCTGCGCACCGACCTGTCGTGCACGCTGTTCCTCGCCGACCCCGGCGACTACGACGGCGGCGAGCTGGAGGTGATGGACACCTACGGCGCGCACGAGGTGAAGCTGCCGGCCGGCGACCTGATCCTGTACCCGTCGAGCAGCCTGCACCGCGTGCTGCCGGTCACGCGCGGCGCCCGCGTCTGCTCGTTCTTCTGGCTGCAGAGCCTGGTGCGCGACGATGCGCAGCGCGGCATGCTGTTCGAGCTCGACCAGGCGATCCAGCGGCTGCGCGAGCGCGAAAGTGAAAAAGGCGGTGACAGCGCCGAGGTGCTGATGCTGACCGGCCACTATCACAACCTGCTGCGGATGTGGTCCGAGGTCTGATGGACGCTCCCTCCGCCGCCACACCGGCGCCGCAGCGCGCCTACTGGCTGAAGACGCTGCACCAGTGGCACTGGATCAGCTCGGCGCTGAGCCTGGTCGGGCTGCTGCTGTTCACCGTCACCGGCTTCACGCTGAACCATGCGTCGCAGATCGAGGCGAAGCCGCAGGTCACGAAGCGCGCGGCGCAGGTGCCGCCGGCGCTGCTGCCGCTGGTCACCGCGCAGCCGTCCGACGACAAGCAGCCGCTGCCGCCGGCGCTGGCCGCCTGGGCCGAGCAGGCGCTCGCGATCGAGGTCGCCGGCCGCGCGGCCGAGTGGTCGCCCGAGGAAATCTACCTGCCGCTGCCGCGCCCCGGCGGCGATGCCTGGCTGCGCATCGACCGCGTGGAAGGCGCGCTGGAATACGAGCGCACCGACCGCGGCTGGATCTCGTACCTGAACGACCTGCACAAGGGCCGCCACACCGGCAGCGCCTGGAGCTGGTTCATCGACCTGTTCGCCGCGTCGTGCCTGGTGTTCTCGGTGACCGGCCTGTTCATCCTGAAGATGCATGCCGCCAAGCGCCCGAGCACCTGGCCGGTGGTGGCTGGCGGCCTGGTGCTGCCGCTGCTGCTGGCGATCCTCTTCATCCATTGACCCCGATTCCCTGATCTTCCAGAAGGACTCCCATGAAACTGAGCTATTCGATGGCGATGGGCGCCGCCGCCGCGCTGGCCGCGCCGGCCTTCGCGGCCGACGCGAACCTGAAGCTGGAGCTGCCGCAGCTGAGCGTGGCCGAGTACCACAAGCCCTATGTCGCGGTGTGGGTCGAGAAGGCGGCCGACCAGGGCTTCGCGTCCAACGTCGCGCTCTGGTACGACCTGAAGAAGCGCGACAACGGCGGCGCGAAGTGGCTGAAGGACATGCGCAGCTGGTGGCGCAAGAGCGGGCGCGAGCTGCAGACGCCGATCGACGGCGTCACCGCCGCCACCCGCTCGCCGGGCGAGCACGTGCTGGCCCTGTCGAGCGCGAAGGGCCTGGCGTCGTTGCCGCCTGGCAGCTACCAGCTGGTGGTCGAGGCGGCGCGCGAGAACGGCGGCCGCGAGGTCGTGCGCCTGCCGTTCGACTGGCCGGTGAAGGCCGCCCAGACCGCCAAGGTCCAGGGCGAGCATGAACTCGGTGCGGTCGCGCTCGAACTGAAGCCTTGAGGAGCCACCCATGAAGACCCTCCACCGCCTGAACCTTGCCCTGCTCGCGCTGGCCGCGTCGGCCACGCTGCTGCCCGGTGCCGCGCAGGCGCACCGCACCTGGCTCGTGCCGTCGGCCACCGTCGTCAGCGGCCGCGAAGCCGCCGTCACGGTCGACGGCGCGGTGTCCGAAGACCTGTTCGAGTACGACACCAACGCGCTGGTGCTGGACAAGCTCAGCATCGTCGCGCCCGACGGCAGCCTCGTCGCGCCGGAGAACCTCGCCACCGCGCGCCGCCGCAGCAGCTTCGACGTGAAGCTCGCGCAGCCGGGCACCTACCGCATCGTCAATTTCAGCGAGAGCGTGTTCGCCAACTACAAGCTCGGCGGCGAGCCGAAGCGCTGGCGCGGCACCGCCGAGGCGATGGCCAAGGAGATCCCGGCCGACGCGAAGGAGCTGCAGGTCACGCGTATGCAGAACCGGGTCGAGACCTGGGTGAGCAACGACGGGAAAGGGGAAAAAGCGGGCGAGAAGACCGCCGACAAGGCCTTCGCGCCGCAAGGCACCGGCCTCGAGTTCGTCCCGCTGACCGCGCCGACCGACCTGAGTGCCGGCGACAGCTCCAGCTTCCGCGTGCTGCTCGACGGCAAGCCGGCCGCCAACCTCGACGTGACGATCCTGCGCGGCGGCAACCGCTACCGCTACAAGCTCGGCGAGATCGCGCTGAAGACCGACGCGCAGGGCCAGTTCAGCGTCAAGTGGCCGGAAGCCGGGCGCTACTGGATCGGCGTGAACCACAGCGTGCGTGCCGCCGAAGGCACGCCGCCGACGCGCCGCGTGAACGCCAGCGCGACGGTCGAAGTGCTGCCGCAGTAAAGAAGGCAATGCAGACGGCGCGGGTGCTGGTCCCGCAGCGCATCGCGACCCGCGCGCCGGCGCTCGGCGCCCAGGTGCATGCGCTGCAGGGCGTGACGATGGGCACGAGCTGGTCGGTGCGCGTCGCCGGCCCGCGGGCGCTCGCGCTCGCGCCGCTGGCGCAGGCGATCCAGCAGGAGCTGGACCTCGTGGTCGCGCAGATGAGCCCGTGGGAACCCGGCTCGGACATCAGCCGCTTCAACCACGCGCCGGCCGGCAGCTGGCATGCGCTGCCGGATGCGTTCAGCGAGGTGCTGGCCTGCGCGCTGCAGGTCGCGCGCGACAGCGATGGCGCGTACGACCCGGCCGCCGGGGCGCTGGTCGATGCCTGGGGCTTCGGGCCGCGGCAGCGCCACGACGAGCCCGGCTTCGTGCCGCCCGACGATGCGGCGGTGCAGGCCGCGCGGGTCGTCAGCGGCTGGCAGCGGCTGGAGACCGGCGCGCGCGGCGTGCGGCAACCTGGGGGCCTCCGGCTCGACCTGTCGGCGATCGCGAAGGGCCATGCGGTCGACCGCGTCGTGCAGCGGCTCGCGCGGCAGTTCGGCCTCGACGACGTGCTGGCCGAGGTCGGCGGCGAGCTGCGCGGCGAGGGCGTGAAACCCGATGGGCAGCCGTGGTGGGTGGCGCTGGAACCGGTGCCGCGCTGGGTCGACGGCGGCTGGCAGCTCGACGCGGATCCGCTGCCGACCCGCATCGCGCTGCATGGCCTGAGCGTCGCGACCTCGGGCGATCACCGGCGCTTCTTCGCCCGCGGCGACAGGCGTTATCCGCACACCATCGATCCGCGCAGCGGCCGGCCGATCGACCACGGCGTGGCCGTCGTGACGGTGCTCGATGCCTCGTGCATGCGCGCCGATGCGCTGTCGACGGCGCTGACGGTGATGGGGCCGCAGGCCGGCCTGCCGTGGGCCGCGCAGCGCGGCATCGCGGCCTTGTTCGTCACGCGGCGCGCCGACGGCGGGCTCGACGAGCAGGTCACGCCGGCCTTCGCCGCGCTCGAATGAGCCCGCTGGCCCGCTTGCTGGCGGCAGGCGCCATCGCACTCGCCTACCTCGCGTTCTGCGCCTTCATCGTCTGGCGCGAACGACGCCGCCGTGCGGCCGCCTCGCGCGATGCGGCCGCGCTCGACCATGCCGAGGCCGATGCCGCGCCGGTGCTGGTCGCGTTCGCGAGCCAGACCGGCTTCGCCGAGCAGCTCGCGTGGCAGACCGCGCGCCTGCTGCACACCGCCGGCGTGCCGGTGCGGCTGCTGCCGCTCGGCGAACTGCGGCCCGACGCGCTGGCGCGCACCGAACGGGCGCTCTTCATCGTCAGCACCTACGGCGAGGGCGACGCGCCCGATGCGGCCTCGGCGTTCGCGCGCCACATGGCCGACGGCGGCCAGCCGCTGCCGCGCCTGCACCATGCGGTGCTGGCGCTCGGCGACCGCAGCTACGCGCAGTTCTGCGGCTTCGGCCGCCGGCTGGATGGCTGGCTGCAGGTGCAGGGCGCGACGCCGCTGTTCGAGCGCATCGAGCTCGACAACGAGGACGCGGCAGCGCTGAAGCAGTGGCAGCAGCAGGTGGCGCACCTCGCCGGCACGGTCGACCTGCCCGACTGGCAGGCGCCGGGCTTCGACGACTGGCGGCTGGTCGAGCGGCGCGTGTTGAACGAAGGCAGCGCCGCCGCGCCGGTGTGCCACCTCGAACTCGTGCCGGCCGACGGCGCGGCRCTGCCCGGCTGGCAGGCCGGCGACCTGGTGCAGGTGCAGGCCCCCGGCGACCCGCAGCGCCCGCGCGAGTACACGATCGCCTCGGTGCCGTCGGCGGGCCGGCTGCACCTGATGGTGCGGCAGGAGCGGCACCCGGACGGCGGCCTCGGCGTGGCCTCGGGCTGGCTGACGACACGACTGCAACCGGGCGATCGCGTGCCGCTGCGGCTGCGCGCGCACGGCAGCTTCCGGATCGGCGACAACGCGGCGCGTCCGCTGGTCCTGATCGGCAACGGCACCGGTCTGGCGGGCCTCAGAAGCCACCTGATGGCGCGCGCGGAGGTTCGGGCACCCGAGGCCTGCTGGCTGCTGTTCGGCGAGCGCCAGGCGGCGCATGACGCGCATTACGCCGACGACACCGAACGCTGGCAGGCGGCCGGCGTGCTGGCCCGGGTCGACCGCGTGTTCTCGCGCGACCGGCCCGAGCGGCACTATGTGCAGCACCGCGTGCTGGAACAGGCGGACGAACTGCGGGACTGGGTCGCGCGGGGCGCGGCGATCTACGTGTGCGGCAGCCTGGAGGGCATGGCTGCCGGCGTCGACGAGGCGCTCGCGCAGGTGCTCGGCGCCGACCAGCTCGCCGCGCTGGCCGACGCCGGCCGCTACCGGCGCGACGTCTACTGACCCCGCGTCAGTGCTGGATGCGCGTTCCCAGCACTGCCAGGAACTGCGCCAGCCAGGCCGCATGCGCCGGCCACGCTGGCGCGGTGACGAGCTTGCCGTCGGTCACCGCCTGGTCGACCTCGATCGCCGCGTAGCTCGCACCCGCCAGCTCCACCTCGGCCGCGCAGGCGGGATACGCCGACACGCGCTTGCCGCGGATCACGCCGGCGGCAGCCAGCAACTGCGCGCCGTGGCACACCGCGGCGATCGGCTTGTCGGCGCGCGAGAAGTGCTGCACCAGCGCGATCACCGCCTGGTTCATGCGCAGGTATTCCGGCGCGCGGCCGCCCGGGATCAGCAGCGCGTCGTAGTCCTCGCCCTTCACCGACGCGAACGTCGCGTTCAGCGTGAAGCGGTGGCCGGGTTTCTCGGAGTAGGTCTGCTGGCCCTCGAAATCGTGCACCGCGGTCATCACGAACTCGCCCGCCTTCTTGTCCGGACAGGCCGCATGCACCGTGTGGCCGACCATCTGCAGCGCCTGGAACGGCACCATGGTCTCGTAGTCCTCGGCGTAGTCGCCGACCAGCATCAGGATCTTCTTGCCCATCGTTCGTCTCCTTCGTCAGAGGACGGCGACACACCATGCGAGGCCGTCGAAGCACATTCTGCGAGCGTTCGACGCGCATGGGGAATGCCCCTCGACAGCACGCGATGCGCGCCTCGAGAGCACGCAGATGAGGCTCTCAGGCGACAAAACATCGCGCGAAGGCGCATGAATGCGAGTTTTACCTATGAAAACTGCTTCTCAATGCAGCACTCTCGCAGTAGTATTCGCTCCGCACGTGGACCTGGAGAACCGAGAGCTCATGCGGCTCTCACCCAACCCGGGCACATCAACAACGTTATTGATGGAGAAATTCAACATGGCAACTGCGAAACCGCCCGCTCGGAAAGCGGCTCCTGCAAAGAAAGCGGCACCGGCCAAGAAGGCTGCACCCGCGAAGAAAGTAGCGGCCAAGAAGGCCGCACCGGCCAAGAAGGCCGCTCCCGCCAAGAAGGCAGCGCCGGCCAAGAAGGCCGCTGCGAAGAAGGCCGCTCCGGCCAAGAAGCGCACCCCGAACGCTGCCTTCATGAAGGCCATGACCCCGAGCGCAACGCTGGCTGCCGTCATCGGCGCCAACCCGCTGCCGCGCACGGAAGTGACCAAGAAGGTGTGGGAGTACATCAAGAAGAACGACCTGCAGGACAAGGCCAAGCGCACGATGATCAACGCCGACGCCAAGCTGAAGGAAATCTTCAAGAAGGCCCAGGTCTCGATGTTCGAGATGACCAAGCTGATCAACGGCCACCTGAAGTAATCAGGTTCCGTTCACCTCAAAAAACCGGCGCATGCGCCGGTTTTTTTCATGGGGCAGCGGGTTTCTCCATCGCCTTCGCGACGGCGTCCAGCACGCGCGCGACGTTGATCGGCTTGGTCCAGTAGTCGTCGAAGCCGGCCGCGAGCGCCGCGTCGATCTGCGGCTGCATCGCATCCGCCGACAGCGCGATGCAGCGCAGCCCGCTCGTGCGCGCGTCGTCGCGCAGCCGGCGGATCAGCGCGAGGCCGCTGGTGTCCGGCAGGTTCATGTCGACCAGCAGCAGGTCCGGCGCCTGCTCGCGCGCCGCCGCGAGGCCGCTCGCGCCATCGTTGGCCACGCTCAGCCGCCACTGCGGGCGGCCCTTGAAGACCTCCTGCATCAGCATCACGTTCAACGGCTCGTCCTCGACATACAGCACGTGCTTCTGCACCACGGCAGGTGCGGCGGGCGGCGTGGCAGGCAGCGCGAGCGCCGGGTCCGCGCGCGCCGCAGCGCCGGCCGGCAGCACCAGCGTGAAGGTCGAGCCCTGGCCGGGTGTGCTGCGCAGCAGCAGCTCGCCCTGCATCGCCGCCGACAGCGTGCGCGCGATCACGAGCCCGAGGCCGCTGCCCTCGATGCGGCGCTGCTCGGCGCCCAGCCGGTTGAACGGCTGGAACAGCTGCGTCTGCTGCGCCGTCGTCAGCCCCTCGCCCTCGTCGCTCACCGCCACCGTGACGCGCTCGCCGTCGTGCTGCAGCACGAGCCGCACCGTGCCGCCGGCGCGGTTGTACTTGATGGCGTTCGACAGCAGGTTCAGCAGCACCTGCTCGACCGCACGTGCATCGGCCGTCGCCCAGCACCCTGTGGGCTGCGGCGCGAGCAGCCGGATGCCGGCGTTGTCGGCCAGCGGCTGGATGATCGCGAGGCAACTCTCGACCGCGGCGCACAGGTCCACCGGCACCGGCTTCAGCGAGAAATCCTCCTGCTCGATGCGCGCCAGGTTCAGCACGTCGTTGATCAGCTCCAGCAGGTGGCGGCCGGCGTGCATCACGCTGTCGATGCGGCGGCGCTGGTCGGGCGCGAGCGGGTGCAGGCGGTCCAGCGACATCAGCTGCGCGAAGCCGAGGATGCCGTTCAGCGGCGTGCGCAGCTCATGGCTCACGCGCGACAGGAACTCGCTCTTCGCGCGGTTCGCCTGCTCGGCGGCTTCCTTGTCGCGGCGCAGTTGCTCCAGCGCGGCTTGTTGCGTGATGTCGCGGCAGGTGCCGACCAGGCCGTCGACGCGGCCGGCGGTGTCGTGCGTGCAGCGTGCAAACAGCTCCAGCATCGCCGGCTGGCCGTCGGGCCGCAGCAGCCGGTAGCGGGTCTCCAGCCGGCCGTCGGTGGCCAGCGCGCGCCGGATCGCGGCCTCGGTCGCGGCCCGGTCGCCGGGGTGCACCGCCGCGAGGAAATCGTCCAGCGTGTAGTGCGGCAGCGGCCACGGCTGGCCGTGGTTCGTGCAGGCGCGCCGGTCGAAGGCGACCTCGCCGCTCGCGAGCGAGAACTGCGCGACGCCGATGCCCGCGGCCTCGGCGGCCATGCTCCAGCGCTCCTCGCTGCCGCGCAGCGCGATCTCGGCCTGCTTCTGCGCGGTGATGTCGGCGGTGAAGCCGTGCCACAGCGTCGAGCCGTCGGCCAGCCGCTCGGGCATCGCGCGGGTCTCCATCCAGCGCACGCTGCCGTCGTCGCGCACGATGCGATAGCTGCGCTGCCATGCCGTCAGCGTGCGCGCCGAGGCCTCGATGCTGTCGAGGTAGCCGCGCTGGTCGTCGGGGTGCAGCAGGCGGAACGGCACGGTCGGGTCGCCGCCGTTGCCGTCGCGCGGCGGCTCCACGCCGAACAGCTCGCGCGAGGCATCGCTCGCATACGGGTAGCTGACCTGGCCGTCGGGGTGCAGCTGGAACTGGAAGATCACGCCCGGCACCTGCGACGACAGCTTGCGCAGCAGCTCGGCCTGCACGTGCGCCTTGCGCTCGGCCTCGACATGGGCCGAGACATCGCGCGCGGTGCCGCGGTAGCCGGCGAACTGCCCTTGCGCATCGAACACCGGCACCGCGCTGCGCGAGATCCGCAGCACGCCGCGGCCGGTCTGCTTGTCGGTCAGCACGCGGGTGATCGGGCGGTGTTCCTGCAGCAGCTGGTGGAAGCTGCGCCCGCCGGGCAGCGGCTGGGCCAGTTCGTCGAGCAGCGGCGAATCGGCGATCTGCCGGCCGATCATCGACAGCGGCGGCAGCCCGGTGATCGCCTCGAACGCGCCGGAGACCCAGGTGTAGCGCAGTTGCGCATCGGTCTCCCACATCCAGTCGCCCGAGGCGCGCGCGAAGTCGAGCAGGCGCGTGCGCTCCAAGTCGGGCGAGGGGGGATGCATGCGGGCATTGTCGAGCAGCGTCGTGCCGCACTCAAGCCGCTTGAACCCGCGCGCCGCCCTCGGCGGCAGCATGTCACGCACCCCTGCGGGGCCCTGTAGGGCAACTCCCACACCCATCGCTCGGTTTGTCCGGCAGACCCGCCGGGGGGTGGCTGCCTAAGCTTCCGGCATCGGCTTCCAGCCATTTTGTTCGAGGAGATATCCACATGACCAAGCACCATTCGCTGTCGTTCATCACCGCCGCCGTCGCTGCACTGATGCTCAGCACCGGCGCCTTCGCCGCCGACAAGACCGCCTACGACCAGGCCAAGGCCTCGGCGAAATCCACCTACGAGGCGGCGCACAAGCAGTGCGAATCGCTGGCGAGCAACGCCAAGGACATTTGCGTGGCCGAAGCCAAGGCGGCCCGCGTGAAGACCGAAGCCACTGCCGAAGCCGACTACAAGGGCACGGCCAAGGCCACCTACAAGGCGAAGGAAGACATCGCCACAGCCGACTACAAGGTCGCCAAGGAGCGCTGCGACGACAAGGCCGGCAACGAGAAGGACGTCTGCGTGAAGGAAGCCAAGGCGGCCGAGACCAAGGCCAAGGCCGATGCCAAGGCCGAGCGCGACACCAAGAAGGCCAAGGCCGAAGCCACCGACGACAAGAAGACCGCGGCCTACAAGGTCGAGACCGAGAAGTGCGATGCGCTGGCCGGTGACGCGAAGACGGCCTGCGTGAACAGCGCCAAGGCCAAGTTCAACATGTGATGCACCCGACCGGAGGCCTTGTCATGAGCTTCTTCATTGCCGCCACCATCACCGTCGTCACGGCGGTCGGCCTCCTGGTCGCGCTGATCGCGCTGCTGCTGCAACCGAACGTCGAGGAATTGATCCAGGGCAACTGGGTCACCGACGCGTCCGATGCCGAAGGCAGCGCCGTTCGCAACGGCTAGATCAGCCCTGCTCAAGGCGCCGCTGGACGAAGTCCAGCCGGTCCTGTCCCCAGAAGATCTCGCCGTCGATCACGTAGCTCGGCGCGCCGAACACGCCGGCCGCGATCGCGGCTTCCGAATCCTGCTCGTAGCGCTCGTGCACCGCCTGCGAGTGCGCGTCGTCCATGCGCTGCGCCGGCAGGCCTTGCTCGGCGACGATCGCCTGCAGCACCGTCAGGTCGGCGATGTTGCGCTCTTCCACCCACACCGCCCGCAGCACCGCCGTGGTCATGCGCAGCGCCGCGTCGGTGCCGTCCTTCATGTCGACCGCGATGATCAGCTGCGCCGCGTCGTCGCTGTTGACCGGGAAGTACTTCGGCTGCAGGTTGATCGGCTGGTTCAGCCAGGCGCTGAAGCGCTTCAGCTCGACCAGCCGGTAGGCCTGGCGCTGCGGCGCGCGCTTCGACAGCGGCAGGCCGCCCGACACCGGAAACACCTTGCCGCCCAGGTCGACCGGCAGCACGTTGACCTTGGCGCCGGCGGCCGCCGCGATCTCGCAGAAGCGCTGGTGGCCCAGGTACGTATAGGGCGAGTGCGGCGACAGGTAGTAGTCGATGGTCAATGGCATGACAGCCCCTCGTCCGATGAGTACATCGGCCGATCCCCCGAGGGGATGCCGGCCGGCTTGGGAGCGGCCCGGCGCTCGGCCGGCTGCGCGTTCAATGAAGTTGGCATGGGAACCTCTCGAAGGGCAGGAGTCTAGCCACCTCGGGTGACACCCGGCGTGCGGGTGTTCCCGTCACTCGGCCAGCAGGGGTTTCAGGTACTGCCCCGTGAAGCTCGCCGGATTTGCTGCTATGGCTTCCGGCGTGCCGCTCGCCACCACCATGCCGCCRCCGGCGCCACCCTCGGGGCCCATGTCGATCAGCCAGTCGGCGGTCTTGATCACGTCGAGGTTGTGCTCGATCACGACGATGGTGTTGCCGGCGTCGCGCAGCTGGTGCAGCACCCGCAGCAGCAGGTCGATGTCGGCGAAGTGCAGCCCGGTGGTCGGCTCGTCGAGGATGTACAGCGTGCGGCCGGTGTCGCGCTTGGACAGCTCCAGCGCCAGCTTGACCCGCTGCGCCTCGCCGCCCGACAGCGTGGTCGCGCTCTGGCCGAGCCGCACGTAGCCGAGCCCCACGTCGAGCAGCGTCTGCAGCTTGCGCGCGATGTTGGGCACCGCGTTGAAGTACGCATGCGCGTCCTCCACCGTCATCTCCAGCACCTCGGTGATGTTGCGGCCCTTGTAGAGCACCTCCAGCGTCTCGCGGTTGTAGCGCTTGCCGTGGCACACGTCGCAGGGCACGTAGACGTCGGGCAGGAAGTGCATCTCCACCTTCAGCACGCCGTCGCCCTGGCAGGATTCGCAGCGCCCGCCGGCCACGTTGAAGCTGAAGCGGCCGGCGCCGTAGCCGCGCTCCTTGGCGGTGTTCATCTCGGCGAACAGCTCGCGGATCGGCGTGAACAGCCCCGTGTAGGTGGCCGGGTTGCTGCGCGGCGTGCGCCCGATCGGGCTCTGGTCGACGTTGATCACCTTGTCGAACGCATCCAGCCCCTCGATGGTGTCGTGCGCCTCCGGTTCGGCATGGCTGCCGTACAGCTTGCGCGCGACCGCCGCGTACAGCGTGTCATTCACCAGTGTGCTCTTGCCCGAGCCGGACACGCCGGTCACGCAGGTCAGCAGCCCGACCGGGATCTCGACCGTGACGCCCTTCAGGTTATTGCCGCGCGCGTTGACGATGCGCAGCGATGTCGGCGTCGCGTCGTCCGGATCCCTGGGTTTGTCCTTCACCCGGTGGCGCTGTTTCGGCACCGCGATGCGCAGCACGCGCGACAGGTAGCGCCCGGTCAGCGATTCAGTGCTCGCCGCCACCGCGTCGGGCGTGCCCTGCGCGATCACGTGGCCGCCGTGCACGCCGGCGCCCGGGCCCATGTCGATCACGTGGTCGGCGGCGCGGATCGCGTCTTCGTCGTGCTCGACCACCAGCACGCTGTTGCCGATGTCGCGCAGGTGGCGCAGCGTGCCGATCAGGCGGTCGTTGTCGCGCTGGTGCAGGCCGATGCTCGGCTCGTCGAGCACGTACATCACGCCGGTCAGGCCGGAGCCGATCTGGCTGGCCAGCCGGATGCGCTGCGCCTCGCCGCCGGACAGCGTGTCGGCGCTGCGGTCCAGGCTCAGGTAGTTCAGGCCGACGTCGTTCAGGAACTTCAGCCGCGAGCGGATCTCGCGCACCACCTTGTCGGCGATCTCGGCCTTGGCGCCGCGCAGCTTCAGATTGCCGAAGTAGTGCAGGCACTCGCGCAGCGTGAAATGCTCGACACGGAAGATCGGCTCGCCCTTCCTGTCGCCCGCGTGGTCGTCTTCCCCTTGCAGGAACACATTGCGCGCCTCGCGCCGCAGCCGCGCGCCTTCGCAATCGGGGCAGGGGCGGGCGGCCTGGTAGCGCGCCAGGTCCTCGCGCACCGCGGCCGAGTCGGTTTCCTTGTAGCGGCGCTCGAAGGTCGGGATGATCCCTTCGAACGGGTGCATGCGCTTGACGCTGCGCGATTTGCCCTTGCCGGTGCCTTCGCTCTCGTAGGTGAACGCGATGTCCTCATCGCCGGAGCCGTACAGCAGCACCTGCCGGCCCTGTTCGGGCAGGTCCTCGAACGGCTTGTCGATGTCGAACTTGTAGTGCTTCGCGACGCTCTCGAGCAGCGAGAAGGTGTAGCCGTTGCGGCGGTCCCAGCCCTTGACCGCGCCGCTGGCCAGGCTCAGCGACGGGAAGGCGACGACCCGCTCCGGGTCGAACGCGGTGACCAGCCCCAGCCCGTCGCAGCTCGGGCAGGCGCCGACCGGCGAGTTGAACGAGAACAGGCGCGGCTCCAGCTCGCTCAGCGAGTAGCTGCAGATCGGGCACGCGAACTTGCTCGAGAACAGGTGCTCGCGGCCGTGGTCCATCTCGAGCGCGACGGCGCGGCCCTGCGCGATGCGCAGCGCGGCCTCGAAGCTCTCGGCCAGGCGCTGGCGCAGGCCGCTCGCGGCGGCGTCGGGCTGCACCTTCACGCGGTCGATCACGACGTCGATGTCGTGCTTCTCGGCCTTCTTCAGCTTCGGCAGCTCGGTGGCCTCGTGCGTCTGGCCGTCGATGCGAAAGCGCACGTAGCCCTGGGCCTGCATCTCGGTGAACAGGTCGCCGAACTCGCCCTTGCGGTCGCGCACCACCGGCGCCAGCACCATCAGCTTGGTGTCCTCGGGCAGCGCGAGCACGGTGTCGACCATCTGGCTGACGCTCTGCGCCTGCAGCGGCACATGGTGGTCGGGGCAGAACGGCGTGCCGGCGCGCGCGTACAGCAGGCGCAGGTAGTCGTGGATCTCGGTCACCGTGCCGACGGTGGAGCGCGGGTTGTGGCTGGTGGCCTTCTGCTCGATGCTGATCGCAGGGCTCAGGCCCTCGATCACGTCGACATCGGGCTTGTCCATCAGCTGCAGGAACTGGCGCGCATAGGCGCTCAGGCTCTCGACGTAGCGTCGGTGGCCCTCGGCATACAGCGTGTCGAACGCGAGGCTCGACTTGCCCGAGCCGCTCAGGCCGGTGATCACCACCAGCTTGTTGCGCGGGATGTCGAGGTCGATGTTCTTGAGGTTGTGCGTGCGGGCGCCGCGGACGCGGATCAAGGGGAGCTCGATCGAGGCGTCGGTGGCAGGGGCATCCGCGGAGGCGGCCGCGGTGGGATCGGTGGGTCGAGGCGCGGGCATCGGGTCGCAGGCACGAAACCGACCATCATAAGGGTGCAGCGCGTCGCGGCCCAGCGGTGGGGTTCCACCGAACAGGGGATGCTGACAAATCCTGGGAACCCGCCGGCCATTTCGTATACGATATACGAATGCTGCCCTGGACCGCTTCCGCCGCTGTTGCCGCCGCCGCCAACCGCGTCAACGACGTGCGCGACACCTCCCTCGCCAAGCTGGTGCGCGACGACGTGCTCGAGCTGATCCTGCATGGCGCGCTGCTGCCCGGCCAGCGCATCAACGAGCCCGATATCGCGGCCCGCCTGAAGGTCTCGCGGGTACCGGTGCGCGAGGCGCTGCGCGAGCTGGAGAGCTCGGGCCTGGTGGTCTCGCGCAAGAACGCCGGCGTGTTCGTGCGCCAGCTCGAGGCGGTCGACGTGCGCGAGCTGTATGAATTGCGCGAGATGCTCGACGGTTATGCCGCGTCGCGCGTCGCGGTGCTGCCGGGTGCGCGCCGCCTGCCGCTGGTGCGCCAGCTCGAGGCGGCGATCGCGACGATGAACCAGGCCGTCGACCAGGGCGACGCGCAGGCCTACTACGCCGAGAACCTGAAGTTCCACTGGGCCGTCGTCGAGGCGGTCGGCAACCGGCAGTTGCTCGACAGCTACCGCGGCGTGATCCAGCGCCTGCACGTCGCGCGGCTGACCAACCTGTCGGGCGACGCCGGCCGGCGCATCTCGATCGCCGAGCACGTGCAGATCGCGAAGGCGCTGCGCCAGGGCGATGCCGCCGCCTGCGAGCGCCTCGCGCGTGCCCACGTCACCGACGCCCATTCACGACTCGGGAGCGTGTCGCCGACGTAGACACTGCATCCGGGTTCCATGCCTCAAAAAAACCACGACATCGGAGACAAGCATGAAACGACGCACCCTTCTTCACGCCGCCGCATTCGGCACGCTGCCTGTGGCCCTCGTCGGCACCGCCCGCGCACAGGCCAGGTTCCCCAGCAAGCCGATGCGCTACATCGTGCCGGTGGCCGCCGGCGGTGGCAGCGACATGGTCGGCCGCACCGTCACCGAGCGCTGGGGCGCGCTGCTCGGCCAGACCATCGTGGTCGACAACCAGGGCGGCGGGGGCGGCGTGATCGCCGCGCAGACCACGGCTCATGCCGCGCCCGACGGCTACACGCTGATGCAGGGTTATGTCGGCACGCACGGCACCAGCCCGGCCACCCGCAAGCTGCCGTACGACGCGGTGAAGGACTTCACGCCGATCGGCATGATCGGCGCGACGCCGAACGTGCTGGTGGTCAATTCGCAGCTGCCGGTGAAGACGCTGAAGGAGTTCGTCGACTACCTGAAGAAGAACCCCGGCAAGGTCGCCTACGGCTCGGCCGGCCCGGGTTCGCTGACGCACCTGACGATGGAGCTCTTCAAGCAGCAGGTCGACTCGTTCATGGTGCACGTGCCGTACCGCGGCATCGCGCCGGCCTTCACCGACCTGATCGGCGGGCAGACGCAGGCGATGTTCCCCGGCCTCGCGGCGGCGATGCCGCACCTGCGCAGCGGCAGCGTGCGCGCGCTGGCCGTCACCGGCACCAGGCGCCACCCGCAGGCCAAGGACGTGCCGACGCTCGAGGAGTCCGGCTACAAGGGCTTCGACGCGATGCAGTGGTACGGCGTGGTCGGCCCGGCCGGCATCCCGGAGCCGATCGTGCGCCAGCTCAACGAGTCGCTCGCGACGGTGCTGAAGGCCGCCGACCTGCGCGACAAGCTCGCCGTCGAGGCCATCGAGCCGATGGCGATGACGCCCGCGCAGTTCGGCGACTACGTGCGCAACGACATCGCGCGCTGGGCCAGGCTGGCCAAGGCGCGCAACATCCAACTCGACAACTGAAGAGAGTTCCCATGGCCCGCAACACCCAGGTCGCCGCCGACCACAACGCCCCGCCGATCACGCAGATCCTCGCCCGCTTCGTCGCCGAACACCCGTCGCGCGGCTGGAGCGATGCGGTCGACCACGAGGCGCACCGCACCTTCCTGAACTGGCTGGGCTGCGCGGTCGGCGCGGCGCGCCACGAGGCGGCCGATGCCGCGCTGGCGGCGGTCAACATGCTGCAGCCGGCCCCGCAGGCCACCGTGCTCGGCCGCGGCGAGCGCGTCGACATGGCGAGCGCTGCGCTGGTGAACGGCATCACCTCGCACACCTTCGATTTCGACGACACCCACCTGAAGACCATCATCCACCCGGCCGGACCGGTCGCCTCGGCGCTGCTCGCGCTGGCCGAGCACCAGGGGGCCAGCGGCCGCGCGCTGGTCGATGCGCTGGTGATCGGCATCGACGTGGCCTGCCGGCTCGGCAACACCGTCTACCCGGAGCACTACGACCGCGGCTGGCACATCACCGGCACCACCGGCATGCTGGGCGCGGCGGCAGGCTGCGCGCGGCTGCTCGGGCTGGACGTGCAGCAGACGGCGATGGCGCTGGGCATCGCGGCCTCGCAGCCGGTCGGCCTGCGCGAGCAGTTCGGCACGATGACCAAGCCGTTCCACCCGGGGGCCGCGGCGCGCGCCGGGCTGATGTCGGCGCTGCTCGCGCGCCACGGCTTCACCAGCAGCCCGAAGGCGATCGAGGCGCCGCGCGGCTTCGCGCAGGTGGTGTCGACCAAGTGCGCCTGGAACGAGGTGACCGACGAGCTGGGCGAGCGCTTCGAGATCTCGTTCAACAGCTACAAGCCGTTCGCCTGCGGCATCGTGATCCACCCGAGCATCGACGCCTGCGTGCAGCTGCGCGAGCAGGGCGTGCGCGCGGAAGACGTCGAGCGCCTCGAGCTGAAGGTGCATTCGCTGGTGCTGGAGCTGACCGGCAAGAAGGAGCCGGCCGACGGCCTGCAGGGCAAGTTCAGCGTCTACCACGGCTGCGCGGCGGGGCTGGTGTTCGGCCATGCGGCGGAAGAGGAGTTCTCGGATGCGGTGGTGACGCGGCCCGACATGGTGGCGCTGCGCCGAAAGGTGGTGGCCACGGTGGACGACCGCATCGACGAGGCGAGCGCCGACGTGACCGCGGTGCTGCGCGACGGCCGCCGGGTGCATGTGTTCGTCGAGCACGCGATCGGCTCGCTGCAGAAGCCGATGAGCGACGCGGCGCTGGAGGGCAAGTTCCATGGCCTCTCCGATCCGGTGCTCGGCGCCGCCAAGACGAAGCAGCTGATCGCGGCCGGCTGGAAGGCCGGCAGCGCGGCGGACCTGAAAGCGCTGGTGGCGCTGGCTCGGCCATGAGCCGGCGTCCGCGCATCGTCGTCCTCGACGATTGGGAGCGCAGCTTCCGCCGGCTCGGCGACTGGCGCGCGATCGACGCGGCGGCCGACGTGACGATCCACCACGTGCCGCTGCGTGGCGAGGCATTGCTCGCTGCGTTGCGGGAGGCCGATGCGATCGTGCTGATGCGCGACCGCACGCCGTTCGGTGCGGACCTGCTGGCTCAGTTGCCGAAGCTGCGTTTCCTCGCCTACACCGGCACGCGCAACAACGCGCTCGACTCCGCGGCGCTGCAGGCACGCGGCATTCCGGTGCACCACACCGAATGGGGCCCGTCGAAGAGCGCGACCTGCGAGCTGACCTGGGCGCTGATCCTCGGCGCGGTGAAGCAGGTGGCAGCGGCGAGCGCCCGGCTGCGCGCCGGCGGCTGGCGCAGCGAGGCGGCCGAACCGCTGGCGCCGGTGCTGCACGGCCAGCGGCTGGGGTTGATCGGTCTCGGCGAGATCGGTGGGCGGGTCGCCGCGGTCGGCAGGGCCTTCGGGATGGACGTGGTCACCTGGAGCCCGCACATGACCGAGGCGCGCGCGCTGCAGCATGGCGCGAGCGCGGTGTCGCTCGACGAGCTGCTGGCGACCTCCGCGGTGGTCAGCCTGCACCTGGTGCCGTCGGCCGAGACGCGGCACCTGATCAACGCCGAGCGGCTGGCGACGATGCGGTCGGACAGCGTGCTGGTGAACACTTCGCGTGCGTCGCTGGTCGACACCGACGCGCTGGTGGCGGCGCTGAAGCAGGGGCGGCCTGGGGCCGCGGCGCTCGACGTGTTCGATGCCGAACCGCTGGCGGCGGACCATCCGCTGCGCGAGGCACCGAACCTGCTGCTGACGCCGCACCTGGGTTTCGTCGTCGAGCCGGTGTTCCAGCGCTTCGCGAGCGGGATCACGGCCGGCCTGGCGGCCTGGCTGGCGCAGGGCTGACCCCCACTCCCGTTCGGACTGAGCTTGTCGAAGGCCCGCGCGCTTCGGTCGCAACCCTTCGACAGACGGGCCCTCGGCAGGCTCGGTCCCTGCTCAGGGCGAACGGGACATGGTGATCAAGGCGTCGCCGCCTCCAACGCCTGGCGCAGCGACGCGAGCGTCGCCGCATCGAGCGGCGCGCGCAGCGTCTCGCCCACGTCGCGGCGCTCCCACACCAACGCATCGTCGGTCAGCTGCAGGCGCTGCGTGACCTCGCCGTCGCGCAGCAACTGCAGTTCGGTGCCCGGCGCGGGCCGGACGTTGCCGAGGCTCTGCCAGCGCCCGTGCGAGGCGCTCTCCAACCGGCCGAGCCAGCGGCTGACGGCGTTGTCGAACGGGTGTTGCGGGCCACCGGGGCGTTGCCAGTACCAGCGTGTCGCCTCGCCGCTGATCTGCTGGCGCAGCTGGGCGATCGCAGGGCCGGCGGCGGCGAAGCTGGCGATCGCCGCGGCTTCGGGCGCTGCGGCCATGGGAGCCGGCGCGGCCATCTTGGCGGCGACACGTGCGCTCTGATCAGGAGTCTCGCTGCTGCGCTCGCGGCTCTCGTTGCGGCTGCGTTCCGCCTTCGCACCGGCCCCGGAATCGGGTGAGCGCGGTGCGGCAGGCGGGGCCGGCGCGGGCAGAGGTGCGGGTGCAGCTGCAGGCGGTGCTGCCGCCGTCGGCCCCGGCATCTGCAGCGTCGTTTCCTCGGCCACGATGCCGCGCGAATCGGCCGCCGCATCACGCCGCTTGGCCTCTTCGGCGCGGTGAGGTGCCGCCGGCTTCGGCTTCTCGACGCGCGGAGCCTGTGCCTGCGCGGGCGCCGGTGCAGGTGCTTCGCCCGCCGGCGCCGTCTTGGCCTTCTTCTCCTGCTCGACCGGTGCGGGCTCCGCGACCGGCGCCGGCGCGGCGGGCGCCTGCATCGCCACCCGCGGCGGCAGTGCCTCTTCCGGCGGGCGATCGCGCCACAGCAGTCCGGCGAAGCCGATCACCATCACGCCGGCCAGCGCACCGGCGAAGCGGGGGCGGCCGATCCAGTCCCACAGCCGCTGCCCCACCGACGGTGTCGCCGCAGCAGCCGGCCGTCCCTCGCGCGCCTTCGCCTGCGCCTGGCGCAGGATCAGCTCGCGCAGCGCCGCCGGCGGCGCCGCATCGGCATCCGGCGCATGGCGCAGCGCCTGCCGCAGGTGACGGTCGTGCTCGATGTCGTCGCGCTCGATGTCCGGTTCGCCGCTCATCGCGAAGCCTCCGTGCCGTTCAGCGGCGCGAGGTACGCCCCCATGCAACTGCGCAGCTTGCTCATCGCGTAGCGCAGCCGCGTCTTCGCGGTCTCGAAGCCGACCTCCAGCGCCCGTGCCACGTCGGCCAGCGGCAGCTCGTCGTCGTGGTGCAGCAGGAAGGCGCTGCGCTGCGGCAGCGGCAGCTCTTCCAGGCAGGCCAGCAGGCGCTCGCCGGCGCGCCGCCAGAACGCGATGTCTTCGCCCTGCGGCGCCGGCCACTGCTGCCATGGCACGCCCTCGGCTGCCTCGGGCTCCCACGGCGCGTCGTCATCGTCGTCGTTGGTGATCGACACCTCGCGGCCGCTGCGCCGCCAGACGTCGATCACCCGGTGGTGCGCCAGCGTGAACAGCCAGGTGCGAAAGCTCGCGCCCTGCGGCTGCCAGCTGGCACGCGCGTTGACCACGCGCAGCCAGGTGTCCTGGAACACCTCGTCGGTCTGCGCCGACAGCGCGCCGCCGAGCAGCCGGCGCACGAAGCGGTACAGCCCGGCCTGGTGGCGGGCATACAAAGCTTCGAAGGCGGCGGCGTCGCCGCCGGCATAGGCGCTCATCAGGTGGTCGTCGCTGGGATCGGTGTGGGGGCCGGGGTGCATGGCATGGCAGTCTGCCTGATACGGTGGGTGATACGCGCGGCGGTGCGCAACGGGGTGAAACGACGGCCCGCAAAAATATCGCGGCGAGGTTCACCCCATCGCACCGGCTGCCACGTGTCAGCCAGGGTCACGTTCCGACAACCCTGGAGACCCGCATGGACACGATGAAGACCCCGCGCCGCACGCTGACCTCGGTGCTGATCGCCTCGCTGCTGCTGGCCGCCTGCGCCGGCAGCCTGGACGGCAACCTCGCGCAGGCCGCCGAGCCCTGGCCGCCGGTGTGGCAGGACGCGCAGCCGCAGCTTGACGATGCACCGCCCGCGTTCTCGCCGCCGTCGGCCACCAGCTGCCACCGCCTGCCGGCGATGCGCGAGGTGCCGGGCGGCCCCGGCCAGTACGGCAACCGGCGCCTGGGCCGCGCCGAGCGCCTCGAGCGCGAGTCGCTGAAGACCGAGTCGAAGTCGGCACCGGAGCGGCGCGACGAGCCGGCGATGGCCGCGGGCTCGGCGGCCGATGCGGTGCGCGAGCGCGCGCCGATGGCCGTCGCGCCGGTCGCTCCCGCCGCGAAACCGTCGGCCGAAGCGAGCGGATCGTTCGCCCCCGAGCCCTGGCCGGCCCCGCCCGCGCCGCAGCCGACGAAGCCCCGTCCGGCGCGCGAGACCGTCACCGCCGGCATGGTCGACGACAACGCCGACTTCGGCGAGTACCTCGCCTACCGGCAGCGCAACGCCGGCCTGCCGGTGCGCGAGCGCGACATCAGCGAGCGCTACCTGCTCGAGGTGACCGATGCGCAGGGCGACCCGGTGCACGACGCCGAGGTGGCGATCCAGCGCGCCGGCGTCGCGCAGCCGGTGATGTGGGCGCGGACCGACACCGCCGGCCGGGTCTGGCTGCACCCGCGTGCGTTCCTGGGGCAGGGCACGCAAGGCGACCGCATCCTCGGTATCGCGGTGCGCAAGAACGGCATGCAAGGCCGCGCGCAACTGCAGCGCGGCCAGGCGAGCGCGGTGCAGGTGCGCCTCGGCCAGGCGGTGGCGGCGCAGCGTCCGCGGCTCGACCTGGTGTTCCTGGTCGACGCGACCGGCTCGATGGGCGACGAGATCGCGAAGCTGAAGAACTCGATGCACGCGATGGCGCAGCAGATCTCGCAACTGCCGGTGCAGCCCGATGTCTGCTGGGGCCTGGTGGCCTACCGCGACCGCGGCGATGCGTTCCTCACGCGCACGCAGGACTTCACCGACGACCTGCGCGGCTTCCAGCAGGTGCTCGGCCAGGTCCAGGCGAACGGCGGCGGCGACACGCCGGAGGCGCTGAACGAGGCGCTGCACGAGGTGGTGCACGGCCTGAGCTGGCGGCGCGACGCGGCCCGCATGGTGGTGCTGGTGGCCGATGCGCCGCCGCACCTGGACTACGGCGGCCCGCAGTACGACACCGACATGCAGGCCGCGCTCGCGAAAGGCATCAAGCTGTTCGCGGTCGGCGCGAGCGGGCTCGATCCGGTCGGCGAGTACATCTACCGGCAGATGGCGCAGTACACCGCGGGCCGCTTCGTGTTCCTGACCTACCGCGATGCGGCCGACCCGGGCAGCGGCCCCGGCACGCAGACCACGCACGACGTGAAGCAGTACTCGGTGCAGACGCTGGACCGGCTGGTCGTGAAGCTGGTCGGCGATGAGTTGGCGAAGCTGAAGCGTACTTGACACTGTGTGCACATAGTGTAAAGTAGCGGCAATCGATCAACCTGCCGCCTGCTTCACCGATGCCTTCTGCAACCCTCGATCCGGTCGATCCGACCAGCGCGCGCCGCGACGCCATCCTGCAATCCGCCGCCGGCGTCTTCCTGCGCTACGGCTACCGCAAGACCTCGATGGACGACCTGGCGCGCGCCGCCGACCTGTCGCGCCAGGGCCTCTACCTGCACTTCGCCAACAAGGAGGCGCTGTTCAAGGAGGTGGTGGTCCAGCTGATCGGCCAGAGCCGCGCCACGATGCGCGCGGCGCTGGCGCGCGACGAACTGCCGATCGACGAGCGCCTGCTCGTCGCCTTCATGGCGCTGAAGTCGCAGGGCGACGGCAGCGAGATGCCGCAGGAGCACCTGGCCGAGCTGTTCGCCACCGCGACGCAGCTGGTCGGCCCGGTGCTCGACGAGCTCGAGCAGGCGATGGTCGCCGACCTGTCGCGCGTGCTGCAGGCCAGCGGCATCGCCGCCGGCTGGAAGGAAGCCGGGCTCGGCGCGAAGGACCTGGCGCTGCACCTGACGGCCGCATCGCACGGCATCAAGCACCAGGCGAAGAGCACCGCCGAGTACCGCGAGCGCATGCGCGTCGCGATCCGGCTGGTGTGCCGCGTGCCCGCACCTGTCTCGACGCGCCGCTGAGCGTGCGCCCCTGAATGCCCACCCGGAGTGACCCTGCCATGACTTCCGCCTCCCTCTGCCCCCGCCGCATCGCCCCTGCCGACCACAGCCAGTCGCCGCAGCACCGCGATGGCAAGTTCCGCAACGTCGCGCCGCGCCAGTCGCCCGGCTTCCTGAAGACGCTGTCGATCGCCTGGCGCGTGCTGACCAGCAAGCCCGACACCACCGTGCCGCATGCGCCGATCCCGGTGCAGGCGCTCACCGCAGCGGCACTGGCCGAGGCGCCCGATGCCAGCCTGTTCCGGCTCGGCCATTCGACGCTGCTGCTGAAGCTGGCCGGCGAGTTCTGGCTCACCGATCCGGTGTTCTCCGAGCGCGCGTCGCCGGTGCAATGGGCCGGCCCGAAGCGCTTCCATGCGCCGCCGATCTCCATCGCCGAGTTGCCGCCGATCAAGGGCGTGATCCTGTCGCACGACCACTTCGATCACCTCGACCACGCCGCGATCCTCGAGCTCGCGCCGAAGGTGGAAGTGTTCACCACGCCGCTGGGCGTCGGCGAGCGCCTGATCGGCTGGGGCATCGACGCCGCCAAGGTGCGCCAGCTCGACTGGTGGCAGTCGACCAGCGTGCACGGGGTGCAGCTGGTGGCCACGCCGGCGCAACATTTCTCGGGCCGCAGCCTGAGCGACGGCGACCGCACGCTGTGGGCCTCGTGGGTCATCGTCGCGGGCGACCTGCGGCTCTTCTTCAGCGGCGACACCGGCTACCACGCCGACTTCAAGACCATCGGCGACCGCTTCGGCCCGTTCGACGTGACGCTGCTCGAGACCGGCGCCTACGACAAGGAGTGGCCCGAGGTGCACATGCAGCCCGAGGAGACGCTGCAGGCCCACCTCGACCTGCGCGGGCGCTGGCTGATGCCGGTGCACAACGGCACCTTCGACCTGGCGCTGCACCCGTGGCACGAGCCGTTCGACCGCATCCTCGACCTGGCCGCGACGCATGGCGTGCGGCTGGCCACGCCTGAAATGGGCGAGCGCCTCGCGCTGGACGCACCGCAGCCGGGGAAACGGTGGTGGACGAGTGTGTGAGCGGGGTAGCATCCACTGATGCGACGACCTGCCCCCCTTTCAGCCGTGCTCGCCGGCGCGGCGCTGCTCACCGCCTGCGGCGGCGGCTTCTACGTCGAATGGAGCAACGGCTTCGATGACGACGGCCCGCCGAGCGTGCAGCTCGTGGCTTCGTCATCGTCGGTGCAGGCCGGCGGCTCGGTGCGCCTCTCCGCTGCCGCGAGCGACCAGAGCGGCATCGACGAGGTGCGCTTCTACCGCCTCGACGGGCTGAGCTCGGTGCTGCTGGGCGGCGACAGCTCCCCGCCCTACGAATGGACGCTGACCGGCCCGACCGACGGCCGCAGCACGGTGCGCGTGTACGCGCGGGCGGTCGACAACGACGGCCATGCGGCCGACAGCAACACGCTGGCCCTGAGCGTGACGCCCTGATGCGCCGGCTGCCGCGGGTCTTCACCTCACTGCTGCTCCTCTCCACCACGCTCAGCCACGCACAGCAGGCCGACGCCCCGCCCGTGAAGATCGAGGCCACGCCGAGCGGCAAGCCACTGTGGGAGATCGGCGTCGGCGGCGTCGCCGTCAACGGCCCCGACTATCCCGCCGCCGGCACACGCCACGCGCGCATCGCCCCGGTGCCGATCTTCGTCTACCGTGGCGAGCGCCTGCGTGTCGATGAAGACGGCGTGCGCAGCCGGCTGTTCGCCGGCGGGCGCCTCGAACTCGACCTGTCGGGCGCGGCCGCGTTCAACGCACGCGACAACGATGCTCGCCGCGGCATGCCCGGTCTCGACTACCTGTTCGAGCTGGGCCCGCAGCTGCGCTGGCGCCTGCCGCTGCAGGACGGCCAGCAGCTCAGTGCCCACCTGAAGGCGCGCGCGGTGTTCTCGACCGACGGGCGCGGCATCGACCGCCACGGCAGCGTTGTCGAACCCGAGCTGCGCTGGCAGCGCCGCGGCTGGCCCGACAGCGAGAGCCAGGTGCAGCTCAGCGTGGTCAGCACCTGGGCCAGCGAATCGCTGCACGACTATTTCTACCAGGTGGACCCGCGCTACGCGACCGCGCAGCGGCCGGCCTACGACGCGAGCTCCGGCTACTTCGGCAGCGGCGTGCGCGCGTGGTGGTCACGCCGCATCGCGACCGACACGGTGCTGAGCCTCGGTGCCTCGCTGAACAACCACGCCGGCGCGGCGAACCGTGCGAGCCCGCTGTTCGAGCGCAGCAGCACGGCCAGTTTCGCGGCGGCCCTCATCTGGACGCCATGGAAGAGTGAGCAGCGGGTTCCCTGATCAGAACTCGACCATCAGGTGCAGCACGTGCGAGCCGATGCGTTTTTCAACGCGCGGAATGAACGCGATGCGCGTCGTCACGCCGTGCACCGTGAACAGCGACACCGTCGGCACGAACAACGGCTGCACCGCGTGGTCGTAGCCGGTCACGCCGCCCATCGTCACGCCGAAGCGGCCGTGCTCCAGCGTGTAGCCGGCGTAGACGCTGTTGCGGCGCAGCGAGTTGCGATACGCGCCGACCGTCCAGTTGTCGTCGCTGCGGTAGTAGAGGCCCGGGTTCGAGTTGTTGTAGCGCTTCGCCGGGATGTGCTTGCTCGCGATGTGCAGGCCCCAGGTCTCGGCCGCCACCACGGGTGCGAATGCGGCCAGCGACAGACCGGCGAGGCAGGCGGCGATGAGGGGGCGGGGCAGGAACATGGGGCGGGCTTTCGATCGGGTCTGTCTGTGCCCTTTCTTTTCGACGGCCCGGCGTCGGCACGAAGCCGTCGTTTCGGACCCGGGGGCGGGTCCGCGCACAAGAACACGGCATTTGTTGGCGCCCGCACAGCCGGTTACAGCTGGGTTTCATCGCGCTGACACAGCGTGTCGGGCAGCCCCCTAGGTCGCAGGTCAGACAGCGGCTGACAAGCTTCCCGCGCGGTCCTACAGTCGCGGCGAGGCCGCCACACGAACGGCCCCAGGGGACACGGCTCATGAAGCCTCAAGACGATGGATCGGCAGCGTTGCCGGCCGGCTCTTTGCCAGATGATTGGAAAGCGCTCCAACAGGCCGAACAGCTCGCGCTGCAGGCGCGGCGCCGCCATGCGCTCGGCCTGGCCGACGGCGACGAGCACCCGGCGCTGAAGCTGCCCACCGTCGGCCTCGCGCTGTCCGGCGGCGGCGTGCGCAGCGCGACCTTCGCGCTCGGGCTGCTGCGTGGCCTGTCGCAGAGCCAGGGCCAGCCGAACCGCGAGCGCGCCGACCCGGCCGACCGCTCGCTGGTGGCCGACGGCCTGCTGGGCCGCGTCGACTACCTGTCCACCGTCTCGGGCGGCGGCTACACCGGCGCGATGTTCGGCCGCCTCGTCAACGCGTTCGGGCTGCAGCAGGCGCAGGCGCTGCTCGCGCGCAGCGATTCACCGGTGCTGCAATGGCTGCGCCGCAACGGCCGCTACCTGTCGCCGGCCGGCTCGCGCGACATCGGCATCGCGGTCGTCACCTACCTGCGCGCCTGGCTCGCGATCCACACCGAGTTCATGTTCGCCTGCATGCTGCTCGGCCTGCTGGTGATCGCGCCGCACCTGTGGCAGCACAGCACGCAGCAGCTCGACCCGCAGGGCTGGGAGCGGTGGTTCACGCCGTGGTGGCCGGCCGCGCTGGCGCTGTGGGCCGCGACCGCGCCGGGGCTGGTGGCCGGCTACTGGGCCGCGCGCGACACGCACGACCCCGATGCGCGTGCGGTAGGGCCCGGCTGGCGCGACGTGGTGTTCGTCACCGCGATGGCCTTCGCCGCGTGGCTGCTGCTGCGCGAGCTGCGCAGCGGCAGCACGGTGAACCCGGTGCGCGACGCGCTCGACTGGGCCACCGCGGCGCTGCTCGCGCTGCTGTCGATCGTGGTCGGCCAGCTGTTCGTGCAGACGCGCCTCGCGCTCGGCCGCGAGCCGCATGCGCTGGCCGTCGCGCGGCTGCGCAACCAGCTGACGCGCTGGCTGAAGGCGGCCACGCTCGTCGTCGCCGCGATCGGCGGGCTCGGCGCGCTCGACCGCACCAGTTGGTGGGTGCTGGAGGAGCTGCAATCGGGCAACCAGTGGCTGTGGGGCGGCGTCGGCTTCGGCGGCGTCGTGGTGCTGGTGCTGCGCCGGCTCGCGCAGCCGCTGCAGCAGATGGCGGCCGAGGCCGGCGCCCGCGCGCGCGGCTGGCTGCCGCGGTTGATGGACGTCGGCTCGCTGGTCGGCCTGCTCGCGCTGGTGACGGCCTGGCTGGTCGTGCTGCAGTGGTTCGTGTTCGCGCCCGAGACCTTCAGCGCGCTGCGCGAGGTGCCGGCGTGGATGCGCGCCGTGCTGGTCGGCGCGCTGTGGCTCGGCTGGATCGTGCTGACCGCCGGCAATGCGCAGATGGCGAACACCTCGTCGCTGCACAGCTTCTACCGGGCGCGGCTGACGCGCGCCTACCTCGCGGTGGGCAACCCGCGGCGCGGCCTGGTCGGTGGGGTCGCGCACGGCACCCAGGGCGGCCCGGCCCAGGACGTGACCAGCGTGGTCGACGGTGACGACACCGCGCTGGACAGCTACCGCCCCGAGGCTCGCGGCGGCCCGATCCACCTGGTGAACACCTGCCTGAACCAGACGCGCGACGACCAGAGCGGCCTGTACAACGCCGACCGCAAGGGCACCGCGGTGACGGCCACCTGGCGCGGGCTGGAGATCGGCCCGACGGAGTTCGTCGCGCTGCAGCCGGACGATGACACCGGCACGCTGGGCCGCTGGATCGCGGTGTCGGGCGCGGCCGCCTCGCCCGGGGCCGGCTCGTACACCTCGCGCGGGCTCGCGCTGCTGGTGTACTTCCTCGGCGTGCGGCTCGGCCACTGGGTGCGCGCGCCGCGCGAATCGGTGCAGCTGCGCTGGCTCAGCCGGCTCGCGTGGCGCTTCGCGCCGAAGCCGCTGATGCTGGCGAGCGAGGCCTCGGCCACCTTCTTCGGCGTCGAGCGGCCCTGGTGGTACCTGTCGGACGGCGGGCACTTCGAGAACAGCGGCATCTACCCGCTGCTCAAGCGCGAGACCGACTTCATGGTGCTCGCCGACGCCAGCTGCGATGCCGACTACGGCTTCGGCGACATCGAGAACCTGGTGCGCAAGGCGCGCATCGACTTCGGCGCCGAGATCGACTTCTACACCCGCGAGGAGGCGCAGCACCTGTTCAGCCTGGCCGGCAGCGACCTGACCGTGCTGTCGCCGGAGCACATGGCCGACAACCACTCCACCCGCGGCGTGCTGCTTGCGCGCGTGCGCTACCGCGAGCGCGCCGGCCCGCGCGGGCCGTGGCGGCCCGAGGGCACGCTGCTGGTGGTCAAGCCGAACCTGCACGACGCGCTCGACGTCGACCTGCTGGCCTATGCGCGGCAGCACGAGYGCTTTCCGCACGAATCGACCGGCGACCAATCGTTCGACGAGGCGCAGTGGGAGAGCTACCACCGCCTCGGCGAGGATTTCGGCCGCGCGCTGCACGACACCTGGCTCGCGCAACTGCCCGGCTGGCGCAGCCC